>NZ_RZQY01001000.1:0-1472 GCF_003998575.1 Mesorhizobium sp. M7A.F.Ca.CA.001.10.2.1
TCACTTGCGGCGTCGCATCCTCAAACAGCATCTGCTCGTCGGGAAAGGTTGGTAATGCGATATCAGTGACGGCAAGGGCTTCGACGATCGCTGCCTGCGCCTCCTCGCGCTCACGCCAGAGCCGCGGCCGGTAGTTGGGGTCGAAGGCGATAAGGGAACCAGCCGAACGCGCCTTGGCGACGGCCGCCAGCAACGCAGCGCGCGCGGCTTCGTCCAGAATTGCCAAAGTGATTCCGGAAAAATAGACAAGTGCCTGGTTTTCCAGGTTTTTCGATAATGCGGCCGGGTCCGAGGCAAGCTGCCGCGCGGCGGCGTCGCCACGCCAATAAGTGAAGGAGCGTTCGGCTCCCGTCAGCGTGATGGCATAGAGGCCGGGCCGCGCGCCCGCTATGAGCGGGCTGGAGCCGATGCCAATGCCGTTTTCAGCGAAGAAATCGATCTGGCCTTGCGAGAACGGATCGTCGCCGAAGGCCGAGACATAGGTTGCCGGCCGCTCGGTGCTCAGCGCGTGCAGCGCCCACAGCGTGTTGAACGTGTCGCCGGCAAAGCCCATGCGCCAGTTCGGTCCCGTCTGGCCCGACAGTTCGAGCATGCATTCGCCGATCGAGGCGACGCCGTTTCCCGCCATCTACAATCCTCCAGTGATCCCGGTGCTGTAGCTTTTTGCCACCGGCAGCGCCATGCTTGGCAAGCAGGGTTTTTTCCGTCACAGCGTTTTCCCACAGGCTGGCGGGATGCGATCCGTCCGGCAGAGCGTTGTCTGCGGAAGAGGAACCGGTTTGGCATCGATATGGCGTTATCTTCTGGCGGGTCTTGGTCTGGCTGCCTTGCTGGTCGGCATTCTCGCGGTCGTCTTCCTGACGGCGCCGCGGTCGTCGCTGCCTGCCGGCCCGGATGTCTCGCGGACGAAGAACACCGCCAACGCGCTGTTCGTGGCCAGCTTCGCGCCGGAGCGGGGTGTCGTACGGCAGGGCGAACTGCAATCCTGGCTGCTGACCTTGAAGACAAAGGCAGGAGTTCCGGTGGAAGGTGCCGCGATCGCGATTTCGGGCGGCATGCCACTGCACAGTCACGGCCTGCCGACCAGCCCGCAGGCGACCGACTATCTCGGCGACGGGCGTTATCGAATCGAAGGAGTGAAATTCACCATGAGCGGCTGGTGGCAGTTGCATTTCGCCATCTCGGCCACCGCCGGCTCCGACACGGTGCTCTTCAACGTGGTGCTGTGAGCAGGACATGAGGCGGCTTTCGCGTTTTCTGGCGCTGATGCTGGCCGTTGTCCTTGCCGGTTGCACGAAGCCGGATTTTTCCGACGCCGAAAAGACGACCATCGCCTCGCTGGCGCTGTCGTCGCTGCCGGCGCTCAAGCCCGACACCACCAATCGTTTTGCCGCCGTGCCGGCCGCCGCCGCACTCGGCTCGACGCTGTTCTTCGATCAGGGCATGAGCGGTGACGGGTCGGTATCCTGTTC
>NZ_RZQY01001001.1:0-1467 GCF_003998575.1 Mesorhizobium sp. M7A.F.Ca.CA.001.10.2.1
AAGCCGGCCCGCGCATGAGGCTCAATGCCTCTTGTCAAAATCTCCTGACACAAACAGTCCAAGACACTTCAATCACATAACAAAAAACCCCGCCGAAAATCGACGGGGTTTGTCAGCAGTCTGAAAGGCCGGGGATTACCCGGCCTTTTTTGTTTGGGATCGCATCGCCCCGATTTGTCTCATCCAAAGTGCGTTGCATATAATTCGCACCGCCTGCGCCTCCTGCTATTGTGATGTTTTGGCAACACTTTCTGAGCAACCCCTGCGCTGGAAGCCGGGCTGAGGAAATTGCCTATTTCCCGCCATAAACCCGGCGCACCTCGATCTGGTCTCGGGACACGCGCCAAAAGGCTCGGCGAGGGGGCAGCCGCTCCGCCCCATTTGCAGGGAAGATGGGGCAAGGAAGAGTATGGACGCCAAAGTCATCTCCAAGGCTAAGCTCCCTAGCCGCTATGTGACCGTCGGTCCGGCGCGTGCGCCGCATCGTTCCTATCTCTATGCCATGGGTTTGTCGGCGGCCGAGATTGCGCAGCCGCTGGTCGGGGTCGCCTCCTGCTGGAACGAGGCGGCGCCCTGCAACATCTCGCTGATGCGCCAGGCGCAGGTGGTCAAGAAGGGCGTCGCGTCCGCCAGCGGCACGCCGCGCGAATTCTGCACCATCACCGTCACCGACGGCATCGCCATGGGTCACCAGGGCATGAAGTCGTCGCTGGTGTCGCGCGAGGTCATCGCCGATTCGGTCGAACTCACCATGCGCGGCCATTGCTACGATGCGCTGGTCGGGCTCGCCGGCTGCGACAAGTCGCTGCCCGGCATGATGATGGCCATGGTGCGGCTCAACGTGCCGTCGATCTTCATCTATGGCGGTTCGATCCTGCCCGGCAGCTATCGCGGCCGCCAGATCACCGTGCAGGATGTGTTCGAGGCGGTTGGCCAGCATTCGGTAGGCACCATCGATGATGCCGAACTTCTCGAAATCGAGCAGGCGGCCTGCCCGTCGGCCGGCTCCTGCGGCGCCCAGTTCACCGCCAACACCATGGCCACCGTCGCCGAGGCGATCGGCCTGGCGCTGCCCTATTCCTGCGGCGCGCCGGCACCCTATGAAATGCGCGACCGGTTCAATTTCGCCTCCGGCGAAAAGATCATGGAGCTGATCGCGAAAAATATCCGGCCGCGCGACATCGTCACTCTGAAGGCGCTGGAGAATGCGGCGACCGTGGTCTCGGCCACCGGCGGTTCGACCAACGCGGCACTGCATCTGCCGGCGATCGCCCACGAGGCCGGCATCAAGTTCGACCTGTTCGACGTGGCCAAGATCTTCGAGAAGACGCCTTACATCGCCGACCTCAAGCCGGGCGGCAAATATGTCGCCAAGGACATGTTCGAGGCCGGCGGCATTCCGCTGCTGATGAAGACGCTGCTCGACCACGGCTATCTGCATGGCGACTGCATGACCGTGACTGGCCG
>NZ_RZQY01001002.1:0-1463 GCF_003998575.1 Mesorhizobium sp. M7A.F.Ca.CA.001.10.2.1
GCCTGAAATCTCGCTCACCGTCTCGCCGCGCACACGCAGCGCCATCAGGAAACCGCCGATCTGGCCGGGGGTCGCGTCACCCGACATGATGATGTCGAAGGCCTCGCGCGCTTCCTCGAAGGAAAGCGCGCTACCGGTCGCGATCTTGGCGATATGGGTTTTCAGCGCGCTCATCTTGTCGAGGCTTGGGCGACGGCGGCCTGGTCGATGCGAACGTCGTACTGCGTCTGCAACTGCGCCACCAACTGGTCGAGCAGGTCATCCGACATGCCGGAGGTGAAGGATTTCTGCGCGTCGTCCGGCACCGAACTGGCATCGGCTCCGGCGGGCTCGAACACTTCGGCGACCTTGTACAGGATCTGCCCGTCTCCGGTGGGTGAGGGGACCAAGCCGGTGCCGCCTTCGCCGACACCGAACATCGCTGCCGCACCCTCCTTACCGAAGTCGACATCGTCAGCCTCACGCTTGACACCGCGCTTGGTCTGCTTTTCGAGCTTCAGTTCGCTGGCGATGACATCGAGCGTTGCGCCGGCCTTGAGCCGCTTTTCCAGTTCGTCAGCCTTGGCGGCCAGCCGCTTGCTTATTTCCGCCGCCGTCCAGTCGGCGACGACTTTCTGACGAACCTCATCCAGCGTGCGGTCGCGAGCCGGCGTGACGGACGCCACCTCATAGAAGACGAAGCCGTTGTCGGCTGTGGTCAAGGCATCGTTTTCCGTGTTGGGTTCGGCGTCGAAGACGGCTTTGATCAGCTCCGGCGATTGCGGCAGGTCCTTGACGATGCTTGCATCTGGCCGCAGTCCACTGCGATCGATGGCGTCGATGGTGACGACCTTAAGCTTCAGCTTGGCCGCGGCCTCCGCCAGCGAACTGCCGGCGGCGCGGGTGTCATCGTAATTGTCGCGCACGTCCAGTAGGATGCGACTTGCCTCGCCCAGCGCCAGATCCTTGCGGATCTGATCGGACACCTCGGCCAGTGGCTTCACCACCTCGGGCTTGATCTCGGTGACGCGCAGCAGCACCGGACCGAAGGCGCCTTGCACGACCTGACTGACTTCATTGGCGTTGAGCGAAAAGGCCGCGTCGGCGACCGCCTTGTCGGCGATCTTGTCCTTGGCAAGCGTGCCGAGCAACGTATCGGCCGGCGTCTTGCCTTCGGCCGTGACAAGCTTGTCGAAAGTGGCGCCGGCCTTGAGCGAATCGAGTGCGGCCTTGGCCGCATCCGGCGTCTTGAACACGAGCTGCTCGACGGTGCGCAGTTCCGGCGTGGTGTAACGCGCCTTGTTCTTGTTGTAGTCGTCGCTGACCTGGCTGTCGGTGACGGCGGTCGTATCCATGATGTCAACGGGTTCGAGGCGGACATAGGAAAATTTGCGGTATTCGGGTGCCGCATATGTCTTCTTGTTGGCTTCGAAATAGGCCGAGAGCACGCTATCGGACGGCGCCGCGATCGGCTCGACCAGTGC
>NZ_RZQY01001003.1:0-1461 GCF_003998575.1 Mesorhizobium sp. M7A.F.Ca.CA.001.10.2.1
CATGGCGACATGGCTGATGGCGTCGATCCACAGGCGCGGCTGCAAGCCGGACGAGACGACAAAGTCGAAATTGTCCATATCGGCCGGAACATCGGCAAAAACCGGTGCCAGTTCGGCGGCGAGCAGATCGAGACGCATGCGATGCGCCTCGCGCATGTCGACGACGACGTCGTCGCGGTCGGCGAAGGCATTTTTGACATCACGGATGGCATCGGCCAGTTTCTTGGACTGGTCGATGGTCTTCTCGCCTGCTTCCTTCATCGGCGTCCGCCTCGTAGGTTTGGTTAACACCGGGTTAACACAGCCGCCGGCAAAATGCACTGGCGAGATCGACGGCCCCGGGGTGTCCAGGAAGGTTGTCGTGCGCGAAAAAGGTCAGCTGGCTGCGGCGGCGAATTTCTGGCGGTGTGGCCTGGCGCGACGATTGGTGTTGCGGCGAATGATCTCGGCAACAAGGTCGGGGGCTTCCTCAGCCAGCATATGGCCGGCCTCCAGCACGTGGTGCACGTGAAAATGCGCCGGCAGGTCATCCGCCTGGGTAAAGGGCAGCACCGCATCGCTGATTCCCCATGCCACCATCACCGGCATGTTCAGTCCATCGAGGCGATCGTGCGGGATGACGCCTTGCCGACCGTCCACGGTCATGGCGGCTGCGATCTCGACGAGCTTTTCGAGTTGGCCGGGTCGCCTGCGCATTTCCCAAAGGGTGTCCACCGTATGTTCGAGCGGCGGGGCTGATGGTCCCGACATGACGGCGAGGCAGGAGCGGATCTCGGACCGATCCGCGGCTTCGGCATAGCGGCGCAACAGCGGTCCATTGATTTCGGGGCCAAGGCCGCCCGGCGCCAGAAGCGTCAGCGAGGCTATCTTTTCGGGCTCGGCCAGCGCCATCAGCGCCGCCACGGCACCGCCCATCGAGTGGCCCACGAGATGAACGCGCTTCAGGCGGCGCTCCGAGAGATCGGCGAGCACGGCCTTGGCTGCCACCCTGGCGGGACCGGCGGCGGGAAAATCGAGCGACAACCCGTGCCCAGGCAGATCATAGGCCAGCGTATGCGTGGAAGGCGTCAGGGCGGAAATCACCTCGTGCCATACATCATGGCAGCCGCCGAAACCGTGCAGCAGGACGATGGCCTTCGAGCCAACACCCTCTTCGGCGGCAAAAAGTGATGCGGTCATGAAAGCTGATTTTTTGTTATTGCAGAATGCGCGACACCCAATGGTGGCTGAATTGCTCCTAGTCCAACGTGATGACCAGTAAAATTTTCGCGATTTGTACGGTTGTGTACAGAACCTGGCGACCAATCGGCAATCTGCGATGGAGCGCAGGAAATCCATCGGGACGCGGCGCAGCCAGTGCGCGGACGTCGATGGTGTCAGCTTGGGCTGCCGAGCCCGGCAGCGCGGAGTGCCTGGACCAGCCGGTCGGTCAGGTCGGCCGGATATTTCCGCTCGACGAAA
>NZ_RZQY01001004.1:0-1454 GCF_003998575.1 Mesorhizobium sp. M7A.F.Ca.CA.001.10.2.1
ATCAGGTTCTGCGCCTCGTCGCGGTTCCAGTTCGACGTCTGCTTGTCGATGATCTTGATGAAGCTGCAATCCGGCGTCGCGATCACATCGTCGATGTCCTTGGTGCGCTGCACGGCGGCCTGGTTGGAAAGCTCGCCCATGATCACATAGACATTGGCTTCCTTCTTGCCGGCTTCCTTGAACAGGCGGCAGACTTCCTTGGTCTCGAGCGTGCCGGAATCGGCTTCGTTCGAGGCGACGAAGGCCTGGTTGTCGGGCAGCGTGTCGACATTGACCGGCTCGCGGTTGACATAGACCAGCGGGATCTTGGCTGCGGCGGCGGCGTCCGACATCGCCTGCGTGGCCGAAGTGTCGACCGGGTTGACGATGATGGCATCGACGCCCGAGGCGGCGAAGTTCTTGATCTGGTCGAGCTGCTTGGCAACGTCGTTCTGTGCGTCCTCGACCTGCAGCTCGACGCCGCTCATGCCCTTGGCCTGCTCGATCATGCCGTTGCGCAGCACGGTCAGGAAGTTGTCGTCGAACTTGGCCATCGACACGCCAACCTTGGCGGCCATGGCGGATGAGCTCATCAGCGCCGCGAAGGCGACGCCCAAAATCAATTTCTTCATTGTGTTTCTCCTCCACATATTGGTGCCCGGTTTCACCGATTTATCCGGAATCCCCGATCTCCCCGGGGAATCTCTCCCTGATGTCTTTTCTGTTCCGGGTGACGCCTGCCTCCTGGCTGGAACGTCAAGCCCTCTGTTTGAAACAGATATTCCGGAACGAAAGAACCAAAATACACAGATGATGAAATATTTATTCCATTTCACATCGGGGCGTCAAGGGCGATTCCGCGGCCTGCGGGCCGATTTACGCATCGCTCTGATGGATTCTATCATTTGCCTCGGCGGGCTTGCGCGGCGGCGGGCTAGATGTTTTCCGGCAGGTAGATGTCGAAGGGCAGGAAGGTCTGGCCCGGAGCGTTGGCGGCGCCGGTTTCGATGGCATGCGCCATCAGGTCGACGAGCTCACGGCACAAAGCGGCGAGCGGGGTCGAGATCACCATGGTGAGGATGTTGTCGGCGAGTGCCGCGCGCGATTCGGCGTTGATCTCGTTGCAGACCACCACCGGCATGGTCGCGGGCTTCGCTGCCCGCAGCGCCGAGACCGCGCCTTCCATGCCGCCGCCGGCGACGTAGCAGCCGGCAAGATCCGGATAACGCGCCAGAAGATCGATCATCGCGTCATGGGTCACCTGGTTGGCTTCCAGATTGACCAGCGTTTCAAGCACGCTGAACTCCGGCGCATGCTCCCGGAAGAAGGAGCGAAAGCCGATCTCGCGCAGCTCATGGCCATGGAAGCGGTGGCTGCCGACGAAGAGGGCGACCTTGCCGGGCCGCTTGGCTGCTTTGGAGATCATCCATGCGGCGGTGCGCCCGACCTTGCGGTTGTCGAGGCCGATATAGCCC
>NZ_RZQY01001005.1:0-1450 GCF_003998575.1 Mesorhizobium sp. M7A.F.Ca.CA.001.10.2.1
CCATGGGATCGCCGAGATAGGCATCGTGCACTGCCTCGATCAGCGTGCCCGAAATGGCGTGCGTGGTTTCGGCGAAGCCGACCAGGCGGTCGACGGTTTCGGCAAATTCGGAGGCGCCACGCGGGCCGTGGCGCATCTGTCCCGATATGAAGCGAGGATTGACGGCACGGGCGCGCACCACCCGCGATACGGCCTCACTGAGCGAACGCGGCTTGGGCTTTTGCGGGTCCGTGGTGTCGAGCACGATGACGTCGGCATTCCTGCCGAGCGCCGCAAGGGCTGCGGAAAAGCCGCCGATGAAGGCGACGTCGGCGGAGCCTTCGAGGATGTCGCGGCCGGGGTCGTCGCCGGTGTGGACGAGAAGATCGGCCTCGGCGATGCGGGTTTCGAAGGCGCCGGGCACCGAGATGCCTTCGCCTTCTGCGCCGCCATAGGCGTGCGATGTGGCGTCGAGATAGGCGCGGCCGATTTCTTCGCGCGCCGCCCAGTTGCCGGAGGACAAGATATCCTCGACGCCGGCGCCGTACGTGCCGGGCGAGGTGCCGAAGATGCGCGGGCTGATCTTGCCGTCAGCGCGGGTTTTGGCCGCGAGCGGGTTTTCCGAATCCTCCTCGTCGCGGGCGGCAACCGCGTTGGCGGCGGCATCGATCAGCGCGATCTGGGTCGGGAACATATCGCGGAACAGGCCTGATATGCGCCAGGTGACATCGACGCGTGGCCTTCCGAGCGGCGCCGGCGGCAATACCTCGATGCCGGTGATGCGGCCGGTCGCCGAATCCCATTGCGGCCGGCAGCCCATCAGAGCCAGGCCTTGCGCGATTTCCTCGCCGCCGGTGCGCAGCGAAGCCGAGCCCCAGAGATCGATGACCAGCGAGCGCGGCCAGTCGCCGTGCGATTGCATGTAGCCGCGCACGACTTCCTCCGCCGCTGCCTTGCCCAGATCATAGGCGGTCGGCGTCGGCATGGTGCGCGGGTCCGAGGTGAACAGATTGCGGCCGGTGGGCAAGACGTCCGAGCGGCCACGCGCGGGCGCCCCGGCTGGACCGGCCTTGACGTGGCGGCCATCAAGCGCGGCGAGCAGCGCCGCTTTCTCGGCGTCAGCGCTTTGTCGCCGCATGGCGTCGGGCTCATCCTCAGGGGCGCGGCCATAGATATGCAGCCCATCCTTGATGGCAAAATCCTTGAGGTCGCAGAGCCAGGCGTCGATGCGGCGCAACGCTTCGTCGGGTGCGTCGGTCGTGGCGACGCCGGCTTCGGAGGCGAAACCGGTCTTTTGCGCGGTGTCGACGATCAGCTTCGCCAGACGATCTCGGCGGCGGCGGTCGAGCCCGTCGGCCTGGGCGTATTCATCGACCAGCCGCTCGAGCTTGTGTTGGTTTTCGTCGAGCCCGGCGCCGGTCAGCGGCGGTGGCAGATGACCAAGGGTGACGGCGGCGATGCGGCGCTTGGC
>NZ_RZQY01001006.1:0-1442 GCF_003998575.1 Mesorhizobium sp. M7A.F.Ca.CA.001.10.2.1
GTCGGGTGCTTCGGCGCAGCTTCGCAACGCCGCCACCGTCGGCGGCAATCTGCTGCAGCGCACGCGCTGCAGCTATTTCTACGACACCGCCAGCGCCTGCAACAGGCGCGAGCCAGGCGCCGGCTGCGATGCGCTGGGCGGCGAGAACCGCCTGCACGCCGTGCTAGGCTGGAGCGACGCCTGCATCGCCACCCACCCGTCGGACTTCTGCGTGCCGCTGGTGGCGCTCGACGCCGTGGTCGAGATCGAGGGCAAGAAGGGCCGGCGTCATGTGACACTGGAGGAATTCCACCGGCTTCCCGGCGAAACGCCGCAGCGGGAGAATGCGCTAGAGCCCGGCGACCTGATCGTGGCGGTGCGCCTGCCGGCGGAGGCGGCCTCCTTCTCCGCCAATGCCCGGTACCTGAAAGTCCGCGAACGCACCTCTTATGCTTTTGCCGTCGTATCGGCCGCGGCAGCGCTCGTCGTCGATGGCGGCAAGATCCGCGCCGCAAGGCTGGCACTGGGCGGCGTCGCGGCCAAGCCGTGGCGAGCCCGAACGGCGGAAGCCGTCCTGCTTGGCGCGGACGCCAGCGAGGCGACCTTCTCCAGCGCCGCGGACGCTGCCTTGGCCGATGCCAGCCCCTCCGGCGACAATGCCTTCAAGATCGAGCTTGCCCGCCGCATCGTGGTCAGGGCGCTGATATCTGCGCTTTCGGGAACGCCCGAGCGTCTGCCAGCCCTTCCTGCCTCCCCGTTCTCGAACATTCCCGGAGCGCGCCATGTCGCTTGAACTCAGCCTCAACCAGCAACCCGCCCATGCCCGGCAGGGCTCCAGCATCGGCCAGCCGCTGACCCGCCGCGACGGCTTTCTGAAAGTCACCGGAGCCGCGCGCTATGCCGCCGACAACCACCCGCCCGGCATGCTCTACGCCGTGCTGGCGGTCAGCAGCATCGCGCGCGGCCGCGTTGCCGCTCTGGATATCGAGGCGGCCAAGGCGCACCAGGGCGTGGTCGAGGTGATGACGCCCAAGAACCGGCCGGCGCTCGCCGCTGACCCGGACGCCAAGGACCACCCCTTCATGTTCCGGCTCGACCTGCTGCAGAACGATCAGGTCCGCTACCCCAACCAGAGCATCGCCGTGGTGATCGCCGAGACGCTGGAGGCGGCAACCGAGGGGGCGGCTTTGCTGTCGCCGCGCTATGAAGTGCTGCCGGCGCGCGTTGGCCTCGACGGCGCTGAAAGCTTCGTGCCGCGTGGTGTCGGTGTCGGCGGTCCGGCCGTGCAGCACAAGGGCGATGTCGAGGCCGGCCTCAAATCCGCAAAGACGCGGATCGAAGCCACCTACGAGACGCCGGCCCAGTACCACAACGCCATGGAGCCGCATGCGATCGTCGTCGCCTGGGATGGCGACACACTGTCGATCGACACACCGAGCCAGGGCCTTGCCATGGCGCAGGGC
>NZ_RZQY01001007.1:0-1434 GCF_003998575.1 Mesorhizobium sp. M7A.F.Ca.CA.001.10.2.1
CCAGGTGATCGGCGCCGCCAGCCGGGTTTCCTTCGGCAAGCCGGAGATGCTGATGGAGCTGCTCGGCGTCACACCGGGCGCCGTCACGGTCTTTGGCGTCATCAACGACACGGCAAACAGGGTCAAGCTCGTGCTCGACAAGGATTTGATGGAGCATGCGGTCATCAATGGGCATCCGCTGACCAATGAGGCGACGACATCGATCGCGGCGCGCGACCTGATCAGATTCGTCGAGGCAACCGGGCACGATGCTGCTATCTTGAAAGTCTCCGTGTGATCGCCACATGGATGGCTTGAGTCAGATGGTCTGAAGCATAGGGCGCCTGGCCGCCGGCCGGCGGCGCCACGGAAGGGTAGAGAGATGAGCGACAACAATCCGTTCGGCGGCTCCTTTGGCGGCAATGGCGGCCAGTACACCACCTCGGTGCAGTATGGTGGAGCCGCGCCGGCGCCGGCGAAAGTCGCGCTTGGCGATGCGCCCGCCGCTCCCGCCGACGTGATCAAGGACACGACGACGGCTGCCTTTGCCGCCGATGTCATCAAGGAATCGCGCCGGCAGCCGGTGCTGGTCGATTTCTGGGCGCCCTGGTGCGGGCCTTGCAAGCAGTTGACGCCGCAGTTGGAGAAGGCGGTCAAGGCCGCCGGCGGCAGGGTCAAGCTGGTGAAGATGAACATCGACGACCATCCCTCGATCGCCGGCCAGCTCGGCATCCAGTCTATCCCGGCGGTCATCGCCTTCAAGGACGGCCAGCCGGTCGATGGCTTCATGGGCGCCATCCCGGAGAGCCAGATCAACGAATTCATCACCAAGGTCGGCGGCAAGGACAATGGCGCGCCGCCAGTGGCTGAAGCCCTGGCCGCAGCCGTTGAGGCGCGCGCCGCCGGCGACATGCAGACCGCGGCCGACATTTATGACGCCATCCTGGCGCAGGCGCCGGAGACGATCGAGGCGATCGCCGGACTGGGCGAACTGTTGTTCGACGCCGGCGACACGGAAGGCGCCGAGGCGCTTTTGGCAACAGCCCCGGAGGCCAAGAAGGATGCGCCGCCGCTGGCAGCCCTGCGCGCCAGGATGGCGGTTGCGGCGCAGGCGGCGGCTCTCGGCAATCCAGCCGAGTTCGAGCGCCGGCTGGCGGAAAATCCCGGAGATCACCAGGCGCGCTTCGATCTGGCCATGATCCAAAACGCCAACGGCGACCGTACGGCCGCGGCCGACAATCTGCTGGCCATCATCAAGGCCGACCGGGCCTGGAACGAGGATGGCGCGAGGACGCAATTGCTGCAGCTGTTCGAGGCCTGGGGCATGACCGACGAGGCGACGCTGGCGGCGCGCCGCAAATTGTCGGCGCTGCTGTTCTCCTGAGCCGGCTGCCGGTTGTTTTGCCGCACGGGCTTGGCGTCGGCGACGACTGCGCCAGATTAGCTGGTATGACG
>NZ_RZQY01001008.1:0-1429 GCF_003998575.1 Mesorhizobium sp. M7A.F.Ca.CA.001.10.2.1
CTGTCGGATTGTCGGAGGACGACGCCGTCAAGCGCTTCCCCGACATCGAGATCTACCGCGCGACATTCCGGCCGATGCGGCACACCCTGTCCGGGCGCGACGAGAAGATGCTGATAAAGCTGGTGGTCGATGGCGCGTCGAAAAAAGTGCTTGGCGCCCACATATTGGGGCCGGATGCCGGCGAGATGGCGCAGCTGCTCGGCATCCCGCTGAAGGCCGGCCTGACCAAGGACGATTTCGACCGTACGATGGCCGTGCATCCGACAGCGGCGGAAGAACTGGTCACCATGTACAAGCCGACCTATCGCGTGAAGGACGGCGAGCGCGTCGATTGACGGCAAATCCGGGTTGAGGAACTCCGCCGCGGCAAGGTCATGCCACGGCGGAGATAGTCGCTACAGAAGCGTGCCGCGCAGGATCACCAGCGCCACCGAAAAGTAGATCACCAGCCCGGTGACATCGACCAGCGTGGCGACGAACGGCGCCGATGCGCTGGCCGGGTCGAAGCCGATACGTTTCAAGGCGAACGGCAGCATCGACCCCGACAGCGAACCGAAGGTGACGATGCCGACCAGTGCAGCCCCCACCGTGGTAGCGATCAGCGGCCAGTGCGGGCCATAATCGTAGAAGCCCATATACTGCCACAGCGCGATGCGGCAGACGCCGACCACGCCGAGCATGGCGCCCAGCACCAAGCCGGTGGGCAGCTCGCGCAGCGCCACCCGCCACCAGTCGCCAAGACCGATCTCGCGCAACGCCAGCGCGCGGATGACCAGCGAGGTCGCCTGCGAGCCGGAATTGCCGCCGGAGCTCATGATCAGCGGGATGAACAGCGTCAGCACGATCGCCTTCTCCAACTCGCCCTCATAGCTCTGCATTGCGTTGGCCGTCAGCATCTCCGAGATGAACAGCGCGCACAGCCAGCCGCCGCGTTTCTTGATCATGGCGAGGAAGCTCATCTTCATGTACGGCTCGTCCAGCGCCTCCATGCCGCCGAAACGGTGCGCGTCCTCGGTCGTCTCCGCGACCATCGTGTCGATGATGTCGTCGATGGTGACGATGCCGAGGATCTTGCCATGGTCGACGACCGGAAGGGCGAGCAGATCGTATTTGGAGATCGTCTGCGCCAGGGTTTCGCGATCGGTCAGCGGGCCGACCGTCACCGGAAGGTGATCCGGCGCCACCGTCATGATCGGATCGTCAGGCTCACCGGTGATCAGCCGGCGCAGGCCCGTCGAGCGCACGAGCAGGTGCGTCTGCGGATCGACGATATAGATCGCGTAGACGGTTTCGCGTGTCCGCTCGACCTTGCGGATGTAGTCGAGCGTCTGCCCGACGGTCCAGTCCGAGGGCACGCTGACGAACTCCGTCGTCATGATCGATGCGGCGCTGCCTTCGGGATAGCCGAGGATGGAGAGCAGGGTTGCGC
>NZ_RZQY01001009.1:0-1428 GCF_003998575.1 Mesorhizobium sp. M7A.F.Ca.CA.001.10.2.1
CCTATTCCTATCTCGGCGGCAAGCTGTCACCGTTCGAGGCGTGGCTGTTGCTGCGCGGCCTGCGCACGCTGCCGCTGCGCCTGCCGCACCACATGAAGAGCGGCCTGACCATCGCCGAACGGCTGAAGGCGCATGCCAGTGTCGAGCGGGTCAACCACCCCATCTATTCGAACCACCCGGGCAAGGCGACGCTGGCCGGCTATGCCGGTCTGTTCTCCTTCGAGGTGACGGACGATATCGACATCCCCGTCTTCGTCGACGCGCTGAAATATTTCCGCATCGGCGTCAGCTGGGGCGGGCATGAAAGCCTGGTCGTACCGGCCAAGGCGTCGCTGGAGCAGACGCCGGGCCTGAATTCGATGGCGCGCTTCGGCGTCAGCCCCCGAACCATCCGCTTCAATGTCGGATTGGAGAGTGTCGAAGACCTGTGGGCTGACGTCGCCCAGGCCTTCGAAAAAGCCAGAAAATAACAAGCGGGTTCAAAATGGGAGTCTTGAACATGAAAAAACTGACCGTCATGCTGGCCACCGTTGCGGGGCTGGCGATTTCCGCCGGAAATGCCGTGGCCGACTCGACACTGAAAATGGTCGAAGTCATCACCAGCCCGCCGCGCACCGAATTCCTGAAGAAGCAGATCGCCGAGTTCGAAACCGCCAATCCGGGCATCAAGGTCGAGCTTATCTCGCTGCCCTGGGGCCAGGCGTTCGAGAAATTCCTGACCATGGTGCAGGCCGGCGATACGCCTGACATCGTCGAAATGCCGGAACGCTGGATGGGCCTCTATGCCAACAATGCCCAGCTCGAGGATCTCGGACCGTATATGGCCAAATGGGATGATGCCAAGACGCTGGGCGACCGCGCCAAGCAGTTCGGCTCGACCGTCAACAACACCCAGTTCATGATCCCCTACGGCTACTATGTGAACGCGCTGTTCTGGAACAAGAAGCTGTTCAAGGAGGCCGGCCTCGACGGACCGCCGGCGACGCTCGACGATTTCATCGCCGATTCCAAGAAGATTTCCGCGCTCCCGGGGAAGTACGGCTACTGCCTGCGCGGCGGGCCGGGCGCCTTCAACGGCATGCACATGTTCATGAACATTGCTGCCGGCAAGGGCGGCTACTTCAACGAGGACGGCACTTCGACGATCAACGAAGAAGGCTCGGTCAAGGGCCTGCAGATGCTGGCCGACATGTACAAGGACGGACTGGCGCCGAAGGATGCCGTGAGTTGGGGTTTCAATGAAACGGTCACCGGCTTCTATTCCGGCACCTGTGCCATGCTCAACCAGGATCCGGACGCGCTGCTCGGCATCGCCGACAAGATGAGCGCCGACGATTTCGCCGTGGCGCCTTTGCCGGTCGGGCCGAGCGGCAAATCCTATCCGACGCTGGGCTATGCCGGCTGGGCGATGTTTGCCAACTCGCAGCA
>NZ_RZQY01000100.1:0-13209 GCF_003998575.1 Mesorhizobium sp. M7A.F.Ca.CA.001.10.2.1
GTGCTGACACGCCCCGGTTTTGCCGAACCGGAGCTGAAGGTGCTGCGCGGCATTATTTCGTCGCTCGACAGGTTTTCTCCGGCGATGCCGCGCGGCGACGGGTCCCCTGGCGACGACCCGCGGCGCTTGCCCGCGGCCGCCGCGCGGGCCCGCAAGGCGGAAGCGGCGCGCCTTGCCGACACCGGCAAGGACGATGACATACCGCCGCTTGGCGGAAAAGGAACCGACAATGACTGAGCGGCCGATCCTGATGTTCGATTCGGGCATCGGCGGGCTTACCGTGCTGCGCGAGGCGCGCGTGCTGATGCCCGATCGCCGCTTCATCTATGTCGCCGACGACGCTGCGTTTCCCTACGGCGCTTGGGAAGAGCCGGCGCTGAGGGCGCATATACTCGAATTGTTCGGCAAACTGCTTGAGCGCTTTGCGCCGGCCATTTCCGTCATCGCCTGCAACACCGCCTCGACGTTGGTGATCGATGCGTTGCGCGATAGATTTCCCGAGCATCCTTTCGTCGGCATGGTGCCTGCGATCAAACCGGCGGCGGAACGTACGCGCTCAGGGCTGGTTTCGGTGCTGGCGACGCCTGGCACCGTCAAGCGCCAATACACGCGCGACCTGATCAGCAAATGGGCACAGAAATGCCATGTCCGCCTGGTCGGCAGCGACAGGCTGGCGGGACTGGCTGAGATCTACATGCGTGAGGGCTTCGTCGATGAGGAGGCCGTACGCACCGAGATCACGCCGTGCTTCGTCGAACATGATGCGTTGCGTACGGATATCGTCGTGCTCGCCTGCACACACTACCCCTTTCTGGCCAATCGCATGCGCAAGACGGCGCCCTGGCCGGTCGATTGGCTCGACCCCGCTGAAGCGATTGCGCGCCGGGCGCTGTCGCTTCTCGCCGACATCGATCCGAGCGGTCGTGGCGAGATGCTGCCTGAAGGACCCGACCTTGCCGTCTTCACATCGGCAAGAGCCGATTTCCCGACCCGTCGCCTGATACAGGGCTTCGGGCTGGCTATGTCGTGATTGCGAAGCGGAACATCACGGCAGTCGTTGCGTTTTTCCCCAGATTCCAACGGGAGAAAGAACCATGCCAGCCACCTCGAAAGCCCAGCAGAAAGCCGCCGGCGCGGCTCTGTCGGCCAAGCGCGGCGAGACCAAGAAGAGCGAACTCCAGGGCGCTTCCAAGGGAATGTACGAATCGATGAGCGAAAAGCAGCTCGAGGAATTCGCCGAGACGAAGCGCAAGGGCCTGCCGGAGAAGAAGTCGAAAGACTAAGGATTAAGCATCCGGAATCAAAGAGCCCGCGGCCAAAACCGCGGGCTTTGAATCGATGTCGGCCGCCTGAGACCGGATAGGAGCCTACCAGCGCCCGCTGCAGCGCTTGATCTTGTAGCGTATGACCTTCTTGTGGCCGTGCCGCCAGATAACCTTCTTCTTGATCACGATGCGACAAGCCTGGTGATGCCGGTGTCCGTGCCAATGCCTGGCCTCCGCCGGCTCCGGTGTCAGGACCGCCATGGATCCCGCCAACACAGCGGCTCCCGTCAGGGTAAGGAAGAATTTCTTCATGCGATTGTAGCTCCTCTGCTCCGGTCCCTTCCTGATGCCGCTGGCGCAACCTCCCGCCACATCCGGCACTGTACTCAACCCAGAGACGCTATATCGTCGCCATGGCCTACGCCAGCCACAAGCTTGACACCGGTTAAATCTCCGTTTAATCAGCGCGCCAACACCGGGCCGCAATGCCCGGTGGTTTTCTTTATGTGCGCAAGATGCGTGGAAATCCAATTCTACTATCTTGTTTGAACTGACGTGTCCCGTGGGTTTTCCGCCGCGTTGCGTGGGAAAACCCTGTCAGGTCTCGAAAACGGAGGCCAGAGGAGGGCGCGTTTCCTTCACCCGGACCATGAGGTTCCGGGTGTATTGTTTTGAAAAGGGAATGCGATGAGCAAGCGCGAATCCGCGAAGTACAAGATCGACCGCCGTCTCGGCGAAAACATCTGGGGCCGCCCGAAGTCCCCGGTCAACAAGCGTGAATACGGTCCCGGCCAGCATGGCCAGCGCCGCAAGGGCAAGCTTTCCGATTTCGGCCTGCAGCTGCGCGCCAAGCAGAAGCTGAAGGGTCACTATGGCGACGTTTCGGAAAAGCAGTTCCGCAAGGTTTATGAAGAGGCTGACCGCCGCAAGGGCGACACCTCGGAGAACCTGATCGGCCTGCTCGAATCGCGTCTCGACGCGGTCGTCTACCGCGCCAAGTTCGTGCCGACTATTTTCGCCGCCCGTCAGTTCGTCAACCACGGCCATGTCAACGTCAACGGCAAGCGCGTCAACATCGGCTCGTATCGCTGCAAGCCGGGCGATGTCGTCGAAGTGCGCGAAAAGTCCAAGCAGCTGGTCATCGTTCTGGAAGCGGTCGGTCTCGCCGAGCGCGACGTGCCGGACTACATCGAAGCCGATCACAACAAGATGGTCGCGACCTTCTCGCGCATCCCTGGCCTGGCGGACGTTCCGTTTGCCGTGCAGATGGAACCGAACCTGGTCGTCGAATTCTACTCGCGCTAAAACGAGCGCGTTCTGCGACACCAAGCAAAGGCCGCCCGTCGAGGCGGCCTTTTCTTTGTCGGTCATGTCCGCTAACCCGGCGCTCTGGCCACTGAAAGCGACATGCCATGAACATGCTTCCAGACATCGAACCGATCGCCGACAGCGAAGGCGACTTCCATCCGCTGTTCGCCGACGTGCCGTCCTCGGTCGAATTCAACAAATTGCGCAAGCGGCTGCTGCGGCTGACCCGGCAGGCGATCGAGGATTTCTCGATGGTCAAGCCCGGCCAGCGCTGGCTCGTCGCGCTCTCGGGCGGCAAGGATTCCTACGGCCTGCTCGCGGTGCTGCTCGACCTCAAATGGCGCGGGCTCTTGCCGGTCGATCTTCTGGCCTGCAATCTCGACCAGGGCCAGCCGAATTTCCCCAAACATATCCTGCCGGACTATCTCGACAGTCACGGCATTGCGCACCGGATCGAGTATCAGGACACCTATTCCCTCGTCACCGACAAGCTGCCGGCGGGCAGCACCTATTGCTCGCTCTGCTCGCGCCTAAGGCGCGGCCATCTCTACCGCATTGCGCGCGAGGAGGGGTGCTCGGCGCTGGTGCTCGGCCACCATCGTGAGGATATTCTCGAAACCTTCTTCATGAACCTCTTCCATGGCGGCCGTCTCGCCGCCATGCCGCCAAAACTGCTCAACGACGACGGCGACGTCATGGTGCTGCGGCCATTGAGCTACTGCGCCGAGGCCGATCTGGAAAGATTCGCCGCCGCCATGCATTTCCCGATCATTCCCTGCGATCTCTGCGGCAGCCAGGAAGGTCTTCAGCGGAATGCCATGAAGGCGATGCTCGAGGACCTGGAAAAGCGTATGCCCGGCCGCAAGGATACGATGCTGCGCGCGCTGTCGAACAGCAGGCCATCGCACCTGCTCGACAGGAAGCTGTTCGACTTCGCTGCCCTCAACGACACCCTCACCACAAGGCAAGACATTTCCGATGACATTTGACGACACCGCGATCGATTGGCTGGCCGGCATTCTGGCCGAGGCGGCGCTGACCGAGATCATGCCGCGCTTTCGCCGGCTGGGCGATGGCGATGTCAGGCAGAAGACCTCGGCCGCCGACCTTGTGACCGAAGCCGACGTCAATGCCGAGCGGCTCATCACCGCCAGGCTGCTTGAGCGCTACCCCTCAGCGATGGTCGTCGGCGAGGAGGCCTGTTCCGACAATCCGGCACTGCTCGATGGCTTGGGCGATGCCGATCTGGCCTTCGTCATCGATCCGGTCGACGGCACTTTCAACTTCGCCTCCGGCGTGCCTTTGTTCGGCGTCATGCTGGCGGTCGTGGTCCAGGGCGAGACGGTTGCCGGCATCATCCACGATCCCGTCGGCAAGGACTGGCTGATTGGCGCCAGGGGCGCCGGCAGCCATATCCGGCATGCGCATGGCAGCCTGGAGAAGGTGCATGTCGCGGCACCCGCGCCGATCTCGGAAATGACCGGCTCGGTCTCCTGGCAATATATGCCCGAACCGGAGCGGTCGCGGCTGGCGCGCAACCAGACGAAGATCCTGTCGCAATTCGCCTATCGCTGCGCCGCGCACGAATACCGCCTGCTGGCGAGCGGCCATGCCCACTTCGTGGTCTACAACAAGCTGATGCCGTGGGATCATCTGGCCGGCGTGCTGATCCATGCCGAGGCCGGCGGCCATGCCGCGCGCTTCGACGGCAGCACCTATCTGCCCTCGCATCTCGGCGGCGGCCTGCTTGTCGCGCCAGACCAGGAAAGCTGGCACGAATTGCGTCGCGAGCTTTGGGCGCAATAGGAACGATTCCTGCGTTAGCCGAAGGAGCGGTGCAATTTCACGCAAATCCGGAGGCTCTCGAATGAAACCCCGGTTCGCATTTGTCGCCGCGGCTCTTGCCGCCGCTCTGTCTACCAGTTCCCAGGAAGCAAGATCGCAGGAGCGCAGTTGTCGCAGTTCCGATCCTGTCGATACGATAAGGGAGATGTCGGACGCTATCTATGCCTGCTGGAAACCGCCACCCGGAACCGCGGGCATGTCCCTGACCCTGCGGTTCTCGCTTCGCCGCAACGGCACACTGATCGGCAAGCCTCGCGCCACATATGCCGATCTGGGAACCGATGCCCAGCGCAGCCGTGCCTTCGTGGCATCCATTCTCAGGGCACTCGATGATGCTCTGCCATTGCCCTTTTCGGACAGCATGGGTGAAGCAATCGCGGGGCGTATGCTCGCCCCTCGGTTCACGGCAGCCCTTGAGGGTGCATCCTAATGCAAGTCGGTGATGTGCCCTGAAACGGGCGCGTTCTGCGGCTGGAACATCTTGCCGCGCTCGGCGATGAAGATCATCAGCAGCGCCGCGATCGACACGCTGCAGAAGCCGGCGGCCAGCGGCGTCACCGTGCCATTGAAGGCCTGGCCGATCAGCGTGCCGAGAATGCCGCCGAGAAACGTCTGCATGAAACCGAGGATCGACGACGCCGTGCCGGCCAGTTGCCCGAGCGGCTCCATGGCCAGCGCGTTGAAGTTCGCGCCCAGCGCACCGAACGGAAGCATGGCGCAGGCAAAGAAGGTGATGAACAGCCAGAGCGGCATCTTCATTTCCAGCGAAACGATCAGCCAGGCAAGGCTGATGACCAGGAACAGCAGCAGCGCGCTCTGCGACAGGCGGCGCATGCCGATGCGGCCGACAAGGCGCGAATTCAGAAAGTTGGAGAAGGCGAGCACGCCCGCGACGCCTGCGAAGATGACCGGGAACATCTCGCCGACATGGAAGATGTCGACATAGATCTGCTGCGCCGAAGCGATGAAGCCGAACATGGCGCCGAAGATGAAGGTGCTGGCGAAGGCATAGCAGATCGCAATGCGGTTGGTGAGCACGATGCGAAACCCGCCGACAATGGAGTTGAGTGTCAACGGCCGGCGATGTTCGGGATGCAGCGTTTCAGGAAGGCGCAGCAGCGACCAGGCCGAGACGAGGAGCGCACCGACGGCCATGGTGACGAAGATCCAATGCCAGGTCGCAAACAGCATGATGAACTGGCCGATGCCGGGAGCAATGACCGGTATCGCCATGAACACCATGAAGATCAGCGACATCACCTCGGCCATGCGCCGGCCGTCGAACGTATCGCGCACGATCGATACGGCGATGACGCGGGTGGCGGCCGCACCAATGCCTTGCACGGCCCGGCACAGCAGAAGTGTCTCAAAGCTTGGCGCAATGGCGGCAGCCGCGGCCGCGGCGACATAGATCACCAGCCCGGCGACCAGTGGTGCGCGACGCCCGAAGCGATCCGAGATCGGCCCGAAGAACAACTGTCCGCCGCCGAAGCCCAGAATGTAGGCCGTTATGACGTACTGCCGGTGGTTTTCATTTTCGACGCCGAGCGTGGCGCCGATCTGCTGCAGCGCCGGCAGCATGATGTCGATGGCCAGCGAGTTCAGCGCCATCAGCGCCGCGCACAGGGCGATGAACTCCCAGCGCGGAATGGGCAGTTTGCTTGCCGATTGCGGCGCTGGTTTTGGCTGGTCCACGGCAAGTCCGATCTTTCAAACGAAAATGCGCCGGCGGGCCGGCGCATTGGCTCGTCCTGGTCCTGGGTTCAGGACATGAAAATTGCCGAGGTGGGGCTGCCCCGGGTGCCTGGTGCTCGATGCCCAAAATCAACGTCGATTTTCGGGCATGCACAAAACAGAAATCAGGCGGCGCCTTTGACGCTGACGCCCTTCTCGACGAGGAATGTCTGCAACTCACCGGCCTGGAACATCTCGCGGATGATATCGCAGCCGCCGACGAATTCGCCCTTGACGTAGAGCTGCGGGATCGTCGGCCAGTTGGAGTATTCCTTGATGCCCTGGCGCAGTTCGGCCGAGTCCAGGACGTTCACGCCTTTGTAGTCGGCGCCGATATAGTCGAGGATCTGGACAACCTGGCCGGAAAATCCGCATTGCGGGAAACCGGGCGTGCCCTTCATGAAAAGGACGACGTCGTTGCCCTTCACTTCATTGTCGATGTAGTCGTTGATACCGCTCATGGAATATCCTTTCCCGCCTGTGGGAGTCAGGCTCGAAACATATCCCTTCAAATAAACCCAACGATTGCTCGAAACAAGACGTTAGCCGTGCCGTGGCTGAAATGGCGCAAAGGATGAGCCGTGTTGGGCCAAGCGCTAAGGTCAGTCGGGAACGCTGGTCTGCAAGGCGAGTGCGTGCAGCACGCCGCCCATATTCCCTTTCAGCGCGTCATAGACCATCTGGTGCTGCTGCACGCGGCTTTTCCCCCGAAAGCTCTCGGCCACCACCTCGGCCGCATAATGGTCGCCGTCGCCGGCGAGATCGCGGATCGTCACCTTGGCGTCCGGAATGCCGTCCTTGATCAGTTTTTCGATGTCGTGGGCATCCATTGCCATGGCAAAATCCTGTTTCGAGCGGCCGGTGTCAGGCCATAAGATGAGAGTCGGGCGAGCCTAAAGCCTTTCCGGTCCGGATTGAAGCCGTTCTGTCCCACCAACGGCAAGACGGCCCGACGGCTTCAGAGAAAGACTAGGCCGGTGGGCTTGCTTCATCCTCGGCAACGTCGTCGCGTGTCGAGAAAGCACGGCCAAGGCTAAAGGCCAGCACATAGAGCGGCGCGTTGAGCACAAGGCCGACAATGGGGAGATAGCTCGTCATTTGCCAAGCCGGTGAGAAGAACCCTTGGCCATAACCGTCGCAGATGAGCGACGAGCCGTACTCCCACAACGCGCCTACGACCACCGCGCTGGCAAAAAGCTTGATGCAGGTGACGATATGCCTTGCCCGTGCCGGATCCGGCGCCAGGCGGTCCCACAGAACCAGGCAGATGATCGGGACCGCGTAGATGAGATTCTGCGCGATGAGCATGGGGATGGCGCCATTGGCCGCGGCAAGGAACTCCGCGCGCGTTTCCAGCCGCATGCACACCTCGCTCGAGGTTGTCGACAGCAGGAAAAAGACGAACGGTCCCAGGAACCAGAAGAAGAACAACGACGGCCAGAAGACGACTGCAATCAGCGCCCGACCAGCCAGTTTCCTGTGATTGATCATGAGTTTCCCGAAAAACCGTTCCCACTTTTCGGGATCATGCTCTCGTCAACTGGCCTGGTCCATGAAGCGGGGGAACCAGCCTTCGTGCGCCGCGGAGAGTTCGCTGACCGGGATTGCCCTGGCGTCGCCAAGCTTCAGCGCGCTGCCCCCGGTCGAGCCGATCCACGGCGCGAAGATGCCGAGTTCGCCCTGCTGCTTGCGAATGGCGTCCCATTCGTCACCATGCGGATCGATCGACAGCGTCAGGAGATAACGGCCCTGGTCCTCGCCGAACCAGACCGGGATCGGGTCGGTGCCGACAAGACCGGGAACGGCGGCGCCGATTCCGGACGCCATCGCCATCTCGGCAAGTGCAACGGCGACACCGCCATCGGAAACGTCGTGCGCCGCCGTGACGATGCCGGATGCGATGAGCGCGCGCACATGGTCACCGACGCGCTTCTCATGCTCGAGGTCGACCGGCGGCGGCGGGCCATCCGTGCGGCCGTGTACGTCACGCATATAGACCGATTGCCCGAGATGCGTTCCCCAGGACGCGGGTGCGCCGACCAGCAAGATCATCTGGCCCTCGGCCGCAAAGCCGGTCCGCACCATCTTCGACCAGTCGGCGATCAGCCCGACGCCGCCGATGGTCGGGGTTGGCAGGATGCCCTGGCCGTTGGTCTCGTTGTAGAGCGAGACATTGCCGGAGACGATCGGGAAGCCGAGCGCGCGGCAGGCGTCGCCGATGCCCTTCACCGCGCCGACCAACTGGCCCATGATCTCGGGCCGTTCCGGGTTGCCGAAATTGAGGTTGTCGGTGGCGGCCAGCGGCAGAGCGCCGGTGGCGGTCAAATTGCGCCAGCATTCGGCCACCGCCTGCTTGCCGCCCTCATAAGGGTCGGCCTCGCAATAGCGCGGCGTCACGTCGGAGGAGAAGGCGAGCGCCTTGGTCGCATGGCCTTCGACCCGGACCACGCCGGCATCGCCGCCTGGAAGCTGCAGCGAATTGCCCTGGATCAACGTGTCATACTGCTCCCAGACCCAGCGGCGCGAAGACAGGTCGGGCCCGCCGAGCAGCTTCAGCAGCGCGTCGGCAACGTCGGCTTGCGGAATGTCATTGGCGGCCAGCGGCGCCGGCTTTTTCGGCTCGACCCACGGCCGGTCATATTCCGGAGCCTTGTCGCCGAGATCCTTGATCGGCAGATCGGCGACCTGATCCCCCTGGTGCAGCACGCGGAAGCGCAGATCGTCGGTGGTCTTGCCGACGATGGCGAAGTCGAGCCCCCATTTGTGGAAGATCGCCTCGGCTTCCTTTTCCTTTTCCGGGCGCAGCACCATCAGCATGCGCTCCTGGCTTTCCGACAGCATCATCTCGTAGGCGCTCATGCGCTCTTCGCGCACCGGCACCTTGTCGAGATAGAGCTCGATGCCGAGGTCGCCCTTGGCGCCCATTTCGACCGCCGAGCAGGTGAGGCCGGCGGCACCCATGTCCTGGATGGCGATGACGGCGCCCGAGGCCATCAGTTCGAGGCTGGCTTCCAGCAGGCACTTTTCGGTGAAGGGATCGCCGACCTGCACTGTCGGGCGCTTCTCATCGATCTTGTCGTCGAATTCGGCCGAGGCCATGGTGGCGCCGCCGACACCGTCGCGGCCGGTCTTGGCGCCGAGATAGACGACCGGCAGGCCGACACCCTTGGCTTCCGACAGGAAGATCGCATCGGTCTTGGCAAGGCCCGCCGCGAAGGCGTTGACCAGGATGTTGCCATTGTAGCGGGCGTCGAAATTGACCTCGCCGCCGACTGTCGGCACGCCGAAGGCGTTGCCATAGCCGCCGACGCCGGAAACCACGCCTGAAACGAGGTGCCGGGTCTTGGGATGGTCAGGCGAGCCGAAGCGCAGCGCATTCATCGCCGCGATCGGCCGGGCGCCCATGGTGAAGACGTCGCGCAATATGCCGCCGACGCCGGTCGCCGCGCCCTGGTAGGGCTCGATATAGGACGGGTGGTTGTGGCTCTCCATCTTGAAGACGACGCAGTCGCCGTCGCCGATGTCGACCACGCCGGCATTCTCGCCCGGCCCCTGGATGACCTGAGGTCCGGTGGTCGGCAGCGTGCGCAACCATTTCTTCGAGGATTTGTAGGAGCAGTGCTCATTCCACATCGCCGAGAAGATGCCGAGTTCGGTGAAGCTCGGCTCGCGCCCGACAAGATCGAGGATGCGCTGATACTCGTCGGGCTTGAGCCCGTGTGAGGCAATGAGCTCGGGGGTGATCGGCACGGAATTGGAAATGGTCATGGGCGGCGATTTATATCCGGGACGTTGGGATTTTGAGTCCCGTCTTATCGCAAGCCTTGCGACCGATACACCCATGGATTGACGAAAAACGACGGAAAACCGGACAAAGCCACGCAGTGTCAGGAGAAGCTGTCGTAGCCGGCGCGGCCTTCATCGAGAAGTCGCCGGATCGCCGCGACGCCTTCAGCGATATCCCCGCGCTGTCTCGGCTGCGAAACGCCAAAGCGGACACCATGGAAAACCTGCTCGGAACGGCCGGCCTTGAATTCGTCCTCGTCGTCGATCAGCACGCCGTGCTCCAGGCAGGCGTTCTTGAAGGTGCCGGAAAGCCAGGGGTCGGGCAGGGTCAGCCAGACAAAGGGCACCCTGTCATGCGACTTGAACGCGAAGCCGGCCAAAGTCTCGCGCACGATGGCGATGCGGGCGCCGATTTCGGCGATGCTGCGCTTGCGTATCTCATCCGCCTGACCTGACAGCACCAGCCTTGTATTCACCTCCGCCAGCAGGAAGGGCATGCCGCCGGTCATCATCTTGTGGGCGACACGGATGCGGTGGCGGTAGGCGGGCGGGCAGGAAAGCCAGCCGCCGCGCACACCGGCTGCGACCGACTTCGACAGGCCGCCCGCGACGATGGTGCGTTCAGGCGCATACTCGGCCAGCAATGGTGTCGGATCATCGGTCAGATTGCCATAGAGATCGTCCTCGATGAGGACGACGTTGTATTCGCGTGCGACATGGGCGATCGCCTCGCGGCGCGCCGCCGACAAGGTGGCCAGCGTCGGATTCTGCGCCGTCGGCATCAGGAAGATCATCTTGGGATGCTTTTGCGCGCAGACGCGCTCGAAATCCTGCGGATCGATGCCTTCCTCGTCCGATGCCACCAGCGCGGTGCGCCTGCCGATCAGGCCGGCGCTGCGGGAAATCTGCGAGTAGGTGAGGTGCTCGAAGGCAATATAGTCGCCAGGCATGGTGAGCGCCGCGATCGCCGCCATCACCGCCGCATGGGTGCCGAGCGTGGGAACGATGGTGTCGGCACTCGGACGAAACGAATTGCGCGCCAACCAGCGGGCGCCGGCTTCGTACCATCGGTCGGGGAAGTCCCGCGTGTAGCTCGAAATCTCATGCGGATGGTCCTGCGCCGTGCGCGACAGGACACCGGCGACAATGTCGCCCTGGCCGATATCAGGTGCTGCGGTGCTGTCGAAACGCAGCTTGCCCTTAGGCGCATCGATATAGCGCGTGCCTTCGCCGCCGACGTCCGGAGCCGGAAAATCCGGCTTCGCGCGCTGGCCGAGCACATAGGTTCCACGCCCGACTTCGCCGCTCACCAGCCCACGCTCGCGCAGCAATTGATAGGCCCGGCCGACCGTGCCGACGGTGGTGCCGATGTCGTAGGCGAGGTCGCGTTGCGGCGGCAGCTTTGCGCCGGCATCGATCACCCCCCGATCGATGTCCGTCTCGATGGAATCCGCCAGCCGCTGATACAGCGGGCCGGAGCCGGCAGTGAAATCGGGGAGCCAATTTGTCATGGTGACAAGTTTCTATATTGCACCTACACATGAGTCAATCCATATCGATTGCGTGCCAAAAAGGGTACAATTTGGAATTCTGGTAGAAAGATAATGGATACAATCGCTACAATCCGTCACTCGAGAGCCGGTTTATCTGGCCAATCGACACGTCCATCAGACCGGAGCGGCTTTGTCAGCCGTCTGGTGCGTCTGGTCAGATCGCTGGCGAGATGGATCGACCATCTGTTGGAGCGCCGCCGCAGCCGGCTGGCGCTGCTGGAAATGACCGATGATCAGCTCAAGGATATCGGCGTCACACGCTGCGATGCTCACCGCGAGGGCATCAGGCCGTTCTGGGACTGATAGCTAACCGAGTTTTGATGCCCTGGTGCGTGCGCCGGCATGGTCCGCAAGGACGGCGACCACGCACAGCACGAGGAAAAGTCCGGTGATGGCTGCGGCTGAGATGACGACGCTGGTCGCGCCGTTCCTGGCGATGTCCAGGAAAGGGTAGGGCACCTCGCCGGCAAACGGCGCCCGCACCAGCGCATAGACCAGATAAGCGATGGGATAGATCACCCACCAGGAAATGTCGCTCCAGCGCGTCCTGCCGTCAGCGCCTGCGATCAGCCACCACAGCACGAACAGCACCGGCGTCACATAATGCAGCAGGACGTCGCAGAGCAGGAACAGGCCCTGCGGCTGCCAGAGCCGTGCCAGAACCGTGGCATAGACGATGAACACCAGCGCGATCGAAACCGCAACGCCGGCCCGCATCCGCGCGCCTGCAAAGGCCGGCAGCCAGGCATAGAAGGTGGGTGACAGCAGCGACGTGTACACCAGCACCGCGCCGATGTTGGTCAGGATGGTGAAGAAGCTGGAGACGAAAATGATGGAGCCGAGCAGGCTGCGGCCGGCTTCCATCGACGCCGGAATGCTGATGCAGAACTGCAGGATGAGCCCGGCGAGACCGACGACCAGTCCCACAATCTGCAGGAACCGGCCCATGGGCTAGGCCGTCGCGGCGCAGGCCGGATTGCCGGCCTGCCAGCGCGCAATGTCGGAGCCGATGCGGGCGCCGAGCGGATCGTTCATCAGCGGTCCGAAGACGTCGACGCGGCTAGAATTGCCTTGCGCCTGCACGACCAGCAAAGGTTTGCCGCCATAGTGCTTGGCCGGCACCAGCAGGAAACGCGGCGTGCCGCTGAACGAATTCAGCTCATTGGCCATCTGGTACGGTTTGAAGGCCGGGTCCTTGCTGGCGATCCAGCATTTGTGGGCAGCGATCGCCACTTGCTCCATGACCAGCAGCGCAGCACTTTTGCCTGAGGGAACAGGCGTGCTCTTTGGCGTCGACTGGCAGGACGCCAGCACAAAGCCCGCCGCGGCGACCAGCGCGATCGTCTTGCGTCTGATCAAGCGGCACCCATCTCAAGCTCGGACAGAAAAATCTTCAAACCATCGGTCATCTCGCCCCACACCCGCGACAATGCCGGGTGTTGCGAGGCGATCTGCTGGTAGGCGTCGAATTTGGGATAGGCGTCGAGCAGGTCGTGGCGTCCCGTCATGGCGCGGAAATTGTTGAAGATGAACCGTGTCGGCGTCAGCCAGGCATCGGCGAAGCTGATGTCGTCGCCGAGCGCGAATGGGCCCTGCGCCATGCGCGCCTCGATTGCCGCCAGCCCGTGATGCAGGCGGGCAAACTGGGCGTCGATCTCGGCATTGTTGCGCTTCGGCACGAAATGGAGCTCGAAAAGCTTCATCGTCGGGGTCAGCAC
>NZ_RZQY01001010.1:0-1428 GCF_003998575.1 Mesorhizobium sp. M7A.F.Ca.CA.001.10.2.1
GTATTTGGCCAGCGCCTCGGCGCAGGCCGGATGATCGGCCAAAAGCTTGTGGCCGATATAGTGGAAATCGCCGACCAGCGGCACGTTGATACCAAGCCGCTGAAGCCGCTCATGAATGCGCGGCACGGCGGCGGCGCTCTCGTCGCGATCGACGGTGATGCGCACGATCTCCGAGCCGGCCCGGTGCAGCGCTGCGACCTGCGCAACCGTCTGGTCGATATCGGCCGTATCGGTGTTGGTCATCGATTGGACGATAACGGGCGCGCCGCCGCCGACGACCACGCCGCCGACATCGACGCCGACCGACGTGCGGCGGGGGAAAGGAGAGGAAAAATATCCGGTCATGCCGGCAGCCTTTTGTCTCTGGAGCATCTTGTGTCCTGCATGGACGCACAACGACGCCCCGGGCCGATGCGCTGAGGTCCGGGCATGAGGTGGAGGAGCAAAGATGGCTTGTCAATGGCGACAGGTCGCCACTGGCCGGAATCGCCCGCCGCCGGCGACCAGAAACAATCGATGATCTGGCGAAACGGGCGACGGCCGAAGCGGAGATTGAGCCGGGTGCAAGTCCAGCTTCGGCTGACAGACCGGTGCTGGAAAATCAAAACCCTCCACGCCGGCGGCGGGGTGCCGCCGGGAAAAGAGGCCGCGGATATTGGGCGGCTATGTCAGGAGGGCGTCAATGCGTGGTCGGTTTGCCTCTTAGTTTTTCAATCTCGTCCTTGAGTGCCAGCTTGCGTCGCTTGAGATTCACGATTTCGAGGTCGTCGACCGATGGATGATTCATCGCGTCATCGATTTCACGTTCGATGTCGCCGTGTTTCCGCTGCAACTCATCAAGATGGGATGCAAGAGACATGATTGGTTCTCCCTTTCATGGTTTTCCTCGATTGCAACCGTCACGGCGCGTCCACCGCAGGTTCGCTTCTGTGACGGCACGGTGACAGTGTGTCACCTTCCGCGGGCGATGTCGAATGATCCGTGGTAGCATTCCACGACACCTTGAAATGTGATATGGGCTGCACGCCGGTGACAAAACACCCGGTCCCGCCCAATCAGGCCCAGTTTTGGGCGCCGCAGACGTGCAGACGGTAGAGAATGTCCGATCAGGAACAGGCCGATATTCGCCTCGAATTTTCCCGCCTGAAGCAGGAACACGCCGATTTCGATGCCGCCATCAACGCGATGATCGCCATGGCCTGCGATCCGCTGCAGATCCAGCGCATGAAGAAGAAGAAGCTGTTCCTCAAGGATCGGCTGATGGCGCTGGAAGACAAGATCATTCCCGACATTATTGCATGAACTGGCATTCGCTCGTTCGCATGCCTAGGCTGCGATCGAAAGTCTCGCGGCACGATCACGCAGCAGGCCGATAAGTTCGCCGGTCCGCTCCTCGGACGTATCGATGGGGACCACCAGGCACATGGT
>NZ_RZQY01001011.1:0-1425 GCF_003998575.1 Mesorhizobium sp. M7A.F.Ca.CA.001.10.2.1
GGGGAGCGTGTCGGGGGCCGCGTCATTCTGGGGGTGCGGGCCGAGGATTTCCACGAAAGCCCCGACAAGCCGGACTGGCAGAAGATTGCCGTACGGGTCGTGGCCGTCGAGGCCCTCGGCGCCGAGAACGTCCTGATCGGCCAGATTGCCGGTCAGGCCACCGGCACGGACGATGCCCATCCCGCCGGAGGCGGCAAGCCGTTGGAGATCGCCGCCCGCCTGAGCCGTTATTTCACGGCGCCCGTCGGCTCGATCGTCGAACTCTACATCGACCCGCTGCCGATGCACCTGTTTGATCCCGAAACCGAACTGGTGATCGCGCGGCCGAGCCTCATGAGGGCCGCTCGATGACCAGCATGGACAGAAACGAGCGGCCGGCCTTTCGTCGCCGCTTCGGCCTGCATTTCGGGCTGATTGTCGTTTGCGCCATCGTGCTGCTGCCGCCGCTCTGGGTGCTGCGGACGAGCTTCGTGCCCGAGCAGCTATCCTACAGCAACGAGCTGATGCCGGCCTTTACGACGGACAATTATTCGGCGCTCCTGTCGAGCCGCTTCGGTCAGTCCTACCTCAACAGCCTGATCGTCGCGCTCGGCTCGGTTCTGCTCGCATTGCCTTTTGCCGCCACCACCGGTTATGCCTTCGCCCGCTTCCGTACGGGCGGTCGGTGGGCGCGTTTTGCCGTTCTGGCGACGCAAATGCTGCCGCCCGTGGCGCTGGTGCTGCCGACCTTCACGCTGTTCCGAAGCCTGGAGCTCAGCAATTCGCTGACCGGGCTGATCATCGTCTATGCCGCGCTCAACCTGCCTTTCCTGACCTGGATCCTGATGGGCTTCTTCGAAGGCATTCCAGTCGATCTGGAGTGGGCGGCGATGACCGACGGCGCGACTGCCTGGGGCGCCTTCTGGCGCATTGTGCTGCCGGTGTCGATGCCCGGTATCGCGGCCGCCGGCGTCCTCGGCTTCATCCTGGCGTGGAATGAGTTTTTGTTTGCCCTGGTTTTGAGCGGGCCGAAGACGGCGACGATACCGGTTGCGCTCGCCGCGTTGCAGACCTCGAACGGCGTCCAGATCGCCAAGGTCTCTGCCGGCGTCGTCCTTGCCATCCTGCCGCTGGTCGTGGCTTCCCGCTTCATCCAGCGTTTCATCGTCCAGGGCTTGACGTTCGGCAGCGTGAAATAGGCCGGCCGCTCCGAGAGCCGACATGGCTCGCTAGCCGGTTATGAAATCGTGACGGGATCACCGCCGCGTCCAGAGGGAAAGAGGAGTAGAGAGTTATGACTTGGAACAAGCAGACCTTGATCAAAATGCTGATGACGGCCGTGAGCGGGGCAGCTGTTGTCAGCGCATCGCTTCCGGCCAGGGCGGCTGAGCCCATCACCTTGCACGCCTTGATGGAGGACGTGCCGGAAACCAAGATCATCGAAGC
>NZ_RZQY01001012.1:0-1420 GCF_003998575.1 Mesorhizobium sp. M7A.F.Ca.CA.001.10.2.1
GTTCCGCCGCGCGTCGCTCGCCAGCCTTGGCTTGGCCGTCGGCCTGTCGGCCCTTTCGCTCTCGCCGCTGATGGCGCAGCAAACCGCTCCCGCCCCGGCGGATGCAGCAGCGCCAGCCGCGGCACCGGTCGATCCGAATAAGGTTATCGCCACGGTCAACGGCCAGCCCCTGACCGAAGCCGATCTGGTGCTTGCCGAAGGGGAATTGTCACAGCAGTTCGCGCAATTGCCACCCGAGCAGCGCCGTGCCGCAGCGCTCTCGGCTGCCATCGAGATCCGTGTCATGGCCGCCCAGGCGGTCACGTCAGGGCTCGACAAGGATCCCGACTTCCAGCGCCGCATGGCCTTCCTGCAGCAGCGCGCGCTGCATGGCGAGATGGTCGAGAAGGGCGTCGTCGACAAGGTCACCGACGCCGAGGTCCGCGCCCGCTACGACCAGGAAATCGCCAACACGCCGCCCACCAACGAGCTGCATGCCCGTCACATCCTCGTGAAGACGAAGGAAGAGGCCGAGGCCATCATCAAGCAGCTCGACGGCGGCGCCGACTTCCAGAAGCTCGCCAACGAGCACACCAGCGATCCCTCGGGCAAGACCAGCGGCGGCGATCTCGGCTGGTTCGGACCTGGCCAGATGGTGCCGGAGTTCGACAAGGCGGCCTCCGCGCTCGAGGTCGGCAAATACACCGAGCAGCCGGTGCAGTCGCAGTTCGGCTGGCATGTCATCAAGCTCGAGGACAAGCGCACCAAGCAGCCGCCGGCCTTCGACGACGTCAAGGACCAGGCCAAGCAGGCGGTCATCCGCGACAAATATTTTGCGCTGGTCAAGTCGCTGCGCGCCGGCGCCAAGATCGAGATCCCCGACGCGAACCTGAAGAAGACGGTCGATACGCTGGAAAGCGCCAAGTAAGACTGATAGCTCTTTGAAAAGGGCGCGGCAGCCAGGGGTTGCCGCGCCCTTTTTCATCGCCGTTTTTTAAGGGGCGGGCGCCGCTATGCCTCGCATCACGTAGTTGACCGCCTTGCCGATGGCGGCTTCGTCCTCGTCGAGCCGGTTGGTCAACAGATGTCTCCAGGCGAAGGAGGCGATCAGGTCTGCGACAACAGCTGAATCGACGCCGGCCGGGATTTCGCCCCTTGCCTTGGCGCGTTCGATGATCTGGCCGGTATGGGAGCGTCGGCCCAGCGAGTAGTCGGCAAGGGCCGCGGCAGCGGTCTCGTCCGACTGCGCCTCGGCGATCAGCGACCGGAACACGCTTCCCGACGATGTCTCGCGCCAGTGGGTGAACAGGTTTTTCAGGAAGCCGACGAGATCCTCCTCCAGCCGCCCGGTATCGGGAACCTCGACGCGCTTCTGGCGCTGATAGACCTCAAGCAGCAATGCCGCCTTGCTCGGCCACCAGCGATAGATGGTGGGTTTGCC
>NZ_RZQY01001013.1:0-1416 GCF_003998575.1 Mesorhizobium sp. M7A.F.Ca.CA.001.10.2.1
CCGCCGAGCCGGTGCGTCCGGCCAAGCCGGCGACCGTCCGGTCCGTCCCTGCCCAGCAGACCTATATGACCGCGGCCGCCGCGCCGACCGCGAAATCCGCGCGTGTCTCGGCGGAGCCGACGGTGGTGGCGATGCAGGAGCCGATGGAGGAACCGGATGCCGCCCGTTTTGGCGGAACCTTGAACACAAGGACAAGGGTCATCTCCTCGGTCGAGGACGCGCCGCAAGAGGCGTCTATGGGATTCCAGTCGACGCCTGAGAACACCGACGCTGTCGGCGCGATGATCGTCAGCCAGGGCCGGCCGCTCGAAGCCAACTGATCTGCGCTCTATGGTCTGTCCAATGGTCCGCCCGGCTAATATGGTGGTTCATGCGGATGCGGGATGTTCCAAAGCGCTCTGAAAAATCCTGGAGCGGTTCACCGTTTCGCGGAAACGGTGAACCGCTCCAGCTTTTCGTTTTGACGCAATTCCCAAGGGAAAGCGCTTCGCGCTTTTCCCGGGAAAACCGCTTCGCACTTTTCCTGGAATTGCTCTAGATCAGAGCGATGTCGAAGCGAATCGCCGGTCCCGAGATCGAACGTCTGATCCAGCTCCTGGCCAAGGTGCCGGGGCTGGGTCCCCGGTCGGCCAGGCGTGCGGCCCTTCATCTGATCAAGAAGAAGGAGCAGCTTTTGTCGCCGCTGGCCGCCGCCATGGCCGAAGCGGCCGACAAGGTGCGCATCTGCTCGACCTGCGGCAATGTCGACACATCGGACCCTTGCATGATCTGCACCGACCCGCGCCGCGATGCCGGCACCATCATCGTCGTCGAGGACGTCTCCGACCTGTGGGCGCTGGAGCGCGCGGCGGCGATGAATGTGCGCTACCACGTTCTCGGCGGCACATTGTCGCCGCTCGACGGCATCGGCCCCGACCAGCTCAACATGCGGTCGCTGGTCGACCGCGTCGCCGGTGGCGAGGTCAAGGAGATCATCCTCGCCGTCAATGCGACGGTGGAGGGCCAGACGACCGCGCATTACCTCACCGATCAGCTGTCCGGCTTCGACATCAAGGTGACACGGCTCGCGCATGGCGTGCCGGTCGGCGGCGAACTCGACTATCTCGACGAGGGCACGCTGGCCGCGGCGCTGCGCTCGCGGACGGCGTTTTGACAAAGTTGCGGCAGAGGATGCGGGTCATGATTTTTGCGCGTCCACCAAGGCTGGTGCCAAACACCCCCCTCTGTCCTGCCGGACATCTCCCCCTCAAGGGGGGAGATTGGCTGGCGGCTCAGCTTTCGATAATCACCCACGTTGCGGGCAGAGCGCCGCCCGTGAAGCTGCCGATCTCCCCCCTTGAGGGGGAGATGGCCGGCAGGCCAGAGGGGGGCGCGCCAGAACGCGGCCTTCGCCAGTTTTGTCTTGCATTCTTACTG
>NZ_RZQY01001014.1:0-1411 GCF_003998575.1 Mesorhizobium sp. M7A.F.Ca.CA.001.10.2.1
GGGCGCGATAGTGGTCGCCTTCATGCGCGATGAAGACCTGCGTCTTGTGCTTGAGCCGCCGGAAGGCCGTCGAATGGATGATGCGGTCACGGTCACGCTGGAATGGCGTGCGGGTCGGGCTTTCCACCTCGTCGAACAGCCGCCCGCGCGACTTTGCCGGATCGCAGGCATAGGCGGCGCGCGGCCGATAGCCGAATCCGATGTCGCCCAACTCGTTGGTCATGGCTGATGCTGCCGCAGTTGACTTAGCCAGGTTGACTTGGCCCCTCGCGCTTCATACCTATCATGTGAAACCGAAAGCAAGGTGACGCCCATGGGCGCTGATGCCAAGACTGCCATGAAAGTCGATATGACCGAGGCCGCCGCCAGGCGGATCGCCAGGATTGTCTCGAACGAGGCCGGCAAGACGGCGCTGCGCGTGTCGGTCGAAGGCGGCGGCTGCTCGGGCTTCTCCTACAAGTTCGACCTGGTCGATACGCGCAACGACGACGACGTCGCCATCGAGAAGGACGGCGCCACCGTGCTGATCGACGACCTGTCGCTGGTCTATATGGGCGGCTCTGTGATCGATTTCGTCGACGATCTGATGGGCCAGTCGTTCCAGATCCGCAATCCGAACGCCGTCGCCTCCTGCGGCTGCGGCACGAGTTTCTCCATATAGAATGCCTGCCATTAGTGCGATCCGTCAGATCGCGCTGTCGGCTGGCCGTGATCTCGACACCACGCTGGCTTTCTGGCGCGACGTGCTCGGCATGGCGGTTCATGCGCGCTTCGATCCGCCGGGCATCGCCTTCATCATGGCCGGCGATATCAGGCTGCTGTTCACTGACGGCATACCGGCCGGAACCGTCTATCTCGACATATCCGGCCTCGACGACTTCCATGCCTCTGCGGTCGCGGCAGGCGTACCCTTCACCGCGCCGCCAACACTTGTCCATCGCGACACGGAGGGCCAGTTCGGTCCAGCGGGGGAAAGCGAATGGATGGCCTTCCTAAAGGACCCGGCTGGCAATACGATTGGCCTCGTCGAACGCCATCCGCCGCAAGAATCCAACTGAATAGCATCGAGACCGCCATGAAAATCGTCACCTGGAACATCAACGGTGTCCGCGCCCGCATTGGCAATCTCACCCATTGGCTGACCGAGAGCGCACCCGACATCGTCTGCCTGCAGGAGATCAAGACCGTCGACGAGCAATTCCCGCGCGCCGAGATCGAGGCGCTTGGCTACAATGTCGAAACCCATGGCCAGAAGGGTTTCAACGGCGTGGCCCTGTTGTCGAAGCTGCGCTTCGACGAAGTCATCCGGGGCCTGCCCGGCGACGATGCCGATGAACAGGCGCGTTTCATCGAAGGCGTTTTCTCGACCGACAAGGGCGCCTTGCGCGTCGCCTCGCTCTATCTGCCGAAC
>NZ_RZQY01001015.1:0-1408 GCF_003998575.1 Mesorhizobium sp. M7A.F.Ca.CA.001.10.2.1
GTGCCGATGTTGATGGCGCCGAGCACGGTGATCAGGCCGAACAGGTTTAGCCAGGCCGTCAGCCAGCCGGTGAAGCGGTTGCCGAGGATCGACGACCAGTGATAGAGGCCGCCGGCGGTTGGAAATGCCGAGGCGATCTGCGCCATGGCAAGGGCGAAGAAGCCCGACACGCAGCAGCCGACGATCCAGCCGATGCCCGCACCTGCGCCGCCGATCGACGATGTGGCTTGCGCGAAGGAGTTGATGCCGCCCGAAAGGATGCAGATGATCGAGAACGATATCGCGAAATTCGAGAAGCGGCTCATGCTTCGCGACAGTTCCTGGGCATAGCCCATGCCGTGGAGAACCTTCAGGTCCTCCTTCTTGTCAACGTCCGTATAATCCGGTCCTGCCATTTTCATTCCCCTGTGGTTCTAATTGGCCGATTGAACTGACTTTCCGACTGAAGGCGATCTGGAATATCCGGCCTCCTCTGGCTCCAGATCCGAAAAAATGCCCGTGAGCAGATCCGCCCATTTCCGCTGCCCGGTCTCGCCGGCGATTTCGTCGTTGCGGATTTCGATCATCGCGCAGGGCAGGCCGCGCGATCGCGCATGCCGTTCCAGCGTGAAATAGACGCGGTCGGCAGGCGAATACGGCTCGTTGACGCCGACGGTGACGCCGGCAAGCCGCTTCAGCGCCGATATCAGCGGCGCCGCCAGCCGGCGATCCTCGTCGTGGATGATGCCGATATGCCAGGGCCGGTTTTTGGATTTGTAGACCGGCGTGAAGGAGTGGACCGAAACCAGCCGCGTTTCCTGACCATGTGACAGCCTGTTGTCGATGATACCGGCAATCGTGTCGTGGAAAGGCTGCCATGACAACGCGACACGCGCCGCCCGCTCGCTTTGCGACAGGCCGGCATTGCCCGGTATGGCCGTTGTCTCACTGACCGGCGGCACCAGGTCGGGCGCGTCGAGCGGCCGATTGCAGTCGATGACAAGGCGCGAAATGCAGGTTTCGACCAGAGTCGCGTCAAGCGCCTGCGCCATGCGGAGGGCAACCGGCAGCGCGCCGGGATCCCAGGCGATGTGGCGCGACAGGTCCTCGGCGGCAAGGCCGAGCGTGCCGAATTCGGCCGGCAGGTAGTTCGAGGCGTGATCGCAGGTCAGCACGAATGGGCTCGATCCGGCGGGGTTCGTCACCCTCACGGTATCAGACGATGCAAGGCTGGCGGGCCGTGCTTTCTCCATACTCTGCCGTCCCCGGGGAGCGCTGTATCGTATGTTACGTATTTTGCCTCATTGCGTCCCTGTGGATGATTTCATACAGTTTGTCCGGCTTTGTCAAATGCGATCTCGGAAAAGGCCTTCGGCCGAGCCAGAGGTGGGGAAAACATGATTTCCAGCATTGCCGAACTGATCGCCGA
>NZ_RZQY01001016.1:0-1404 GCF_003998575.1 Mesorhizobium sp. M7A.F.Ca.CA.001.10.2.1
GAACTGATCATGAAAGTTGCCGACGAAGGCGACTTCTTCGAAATCCAGCAGAACTTCGCCAAGAACATCGTCACCGGGTTCGGGCGCGTCGAGGGCCGCACCGTCGGCTTCGTCGCCAACCAGCCGATGGTGCTGGCCGGCGTGCTCGATTCCGACGCCAGCCGCAAGGCGGCCCGTTTCGTGCGCTTCTGCGACTGTTTTTCGATCCCGATCGTCACCTTCGTCGATGTCCCCGGCTTCCTGCCTGGCACCGCGCAGGAATATGGCGGGCTGATCAAGCATGGCGCGAAACTCCTGTTCGCCTATGCCGAGGCCACCGTACCGAAGATCACCGTCATCACCCGCAAAGCCTATGGCGGCGCCTATGACGTGATGGCGTCGAAACATCTGCGCGGCGACATGAACTATGCCTGGCCGACGGCGCAGATCGCGGTGATGGGTGCCAGGGGGGCGGTCGAGATCATTTATCGCAAGGACATCGGTGACATCGAAAAGATCGCAGCCCACACAAAGGCTTACGAGGATCGCTTCCTGTCGCCCTTCGTCGCCGCCGAGCGCGGCTATGTCGATGAGGTGATCATGCCGCACTCGACCCGCCGCCGCATCGCGCGCGCGCTGCGCATGCTGCGCAACAAGGACATGCAGAACCCCTGGAAGAAGCACGACAACATCCCGCTGTGAGGCGTGGCTGGGCATCTATCCGAGGTAACCGTCGGGCAGCTCACTCCTCTTCCGCCGCGCCAAATCCCGCCCCCATGGTGGCGCGGACAGGGCTGCCCCATGGCGTCGCGTGATTGTCGATACGCATCTGGAAGATAAAGTAAGTCGGCGAGCAGAAGCCGATGCCTTTCACCTTGCCGATGCCCGGCGTGTCAGGCGGCAGTGACTGGCACATATAGTCCTCGCGGCAGAAATGATCGGCCGAACAGGCCGGCCGGTTGCCGCGATTGACGGCGCCGCCAAGACATTGGTCGAAATTGTTGGTGGCCACGCAGATATCGAATTTCTTGCCGCCGACCAGCCCGCAAATCTCGTTCGGCATCGGCTTGCCGGCTTTGAAGGCCGCGAAGTCGCGGTCCTTGTCGTCGCAGCCGCGATAAGCGATCCCGCCCGGCACGCCGATCTTCGGCGGCCGGCAGGTATAGGCGGTGCGCGAGACATCCGGGGCGAAGGCCGCGAACTGGCCCGATCTGCTGTAGCGGTCGTTGAAAGGCTGCACCGCGTTGCTGGCGATCGAGCCGGTCAGGCAGGGGTGGCCGGAAAACATTTTTTCGCTGTCCTTGGGCAGCAGGCATTGCGCCAGTTTCGTGTGCACGCCTGAAGCGGTGGCCAGCGGCGTGCAGACGGTGCCGCCGTCGCATTGCCAGGTCGCGCCGAACCGCGCGGCATCTTCCGGCATCAGGC
>NZ_RZQY01001017.1:0-1402 GCF_003998575.1 Mesorhizobium sp. M7A.F.Ca.CA.001.10.2.1
TGCGTGCCCGACCAGATGTCGCGCATCACCGGTTCGGCCAGGAACAGCCGGTAATAGATGTCGACCAACTCTGAAAACGCGGACTGCAGGCCTTCGGCGTCCCTGACACCAGCCAGTGCTGCCGAAATGCAGGACTGGCTTTCGGCGGTGTAGCGCTCGGCCAGCGCCCAGATGATCGCCCGCTTGTCCGGAAAGAACTGGTAGAGCGACCCGATCGACACCCCGGCCCGTTCCGCCACCTCTCCCATGCGCATGGCGTCGCTGCCTTGCTCGGCGATCAGCGCTGAGGCGGCAGTCAGCATGCGCTCGACCCGCTCGCGGCTGCGCTGCTGGCTGGGCGCCCGGCGCGGCGAAGCAATCTGCTCCCGCGGGGAAACCGGCGCGGCCGTGTCTTCCATGACTGACTCCAATGCCAGCAAAATCGCTTGACTCGCAAAATACGAGGGTTTATCACATTTTGCAAACGTGAGTATTATTCATATTTTAAACAGAGGAAACGGTTATGACTGACCCGACAACCAAACCAATTCTGATCCTCGGCGGCACCGGCAAGACCGGCCGCCGTCTCGCCGAGCGGCTGACGGCGCACGACCTGCCGGTGCGGATCGGCTCGCGCTCCGGTACACCGCGCTTCGACTGGGAAGTCCCAGCGACCTGGGGACCGGCAATGCAAGGCGTCAGCGCCCTCTACATCAGCTACTATCCCGACATCGCCGTGCCGGGCGCCGCTGAAACCGTCGACGCCTTCGCCAGGCTCGCGGTGCAAAACGGTGTCACCCGACTGGTGCTGCTGTCGGGGCGCGGCGAAACGGAAGCCCAGCGCGCCGAAGAGATGCTGAAGGCCTCGGGCGCCGACTGGACCATCCTGCGCTGCGCTTGGTTCTCGCAGAACTTCAGCGAAGGCTTCTTCACCGGGTCCCTGGCTGAAGGCGAAGTGGCGTTGCCGATCGGCAATGTCGGCGAGCCCTTTGTCGATGCCGACGACATCGCCGACGCCGCCTTTGCCGTGCTGACGGAGCCAGGCCATGTCGGCCAGCTCTATGAGTTGACCGGGCCGCGGCTGCTGAGCTTCGCAGACGCGGTCGCCGAGATTGCCAAGGCGGCCGGACGCGACATCCGCTTTGTCAGGATCTCGCATGACGAATTCACTGCCGCAGTGGCCGCGCATGAGCTGCCGCCCGAATTCGGCTGGCTGCTCAATGAGCTGTTCACCCAGGTGCACGACGGCCGCAACGAGTCGCTCACCGACGGCGTCCAGCGCGTGCTTGGTCGCCAGCCAAGAGACTTCTCCGCCTACGCAACGCAAACCGCCGCAACCGGCATCTGGAGCAACTGACATGATCGCGAAGCTTCTCCCCACCCTCATCTTCATCGCCGCAATCGGCTCAGGCGTCGTCGGTGG
>NZ_RZQY01001018.1:0-1389 GCF_003998575.1 Mesorhizobium sp. M7A.F.Ca.CA.001.10.2.1
GTTTATGCATGTCGTTCTCCCAAACCAGGACCCACTTTGGGCGACATGCATTAGGTCAAACGGAGAATTCGCGTGAACCGTGCCCTGCCATTCGTTTTCCTCCTTGCGTTGAGCGCGCCTGCGTTCGGTCAGACCGTCGATAGTCAGGGTGCGAAGCAATTATCCGACGACTTGTCCCGCTATGTCGGCAAGCAGGCCATCGACAAAGGCATTTTGAAGGTTTCGCTTGAAGGTGGCGCCTACAGGATCCTGTTCGATTTCAAGGCACTTGCGGCATCGTTTCCGGACCAGAAACTGCTGAAGTTCGACTTCGCGCCCTATGCCCTGATGGTCAAGCCGCGCAGCGACGGGTCCTGGGATGTCTCCATGGATTTCTCCCAAACTGCCTCCTTCGAGTTCAACGGACCCGAAGGGCTGCAAAGCACTCAGTTTTCGATCAAGGACGGCAAGGGTTCGGGCGTCTACGATCCAAATCTGGCGGCCTTCACCAGCGGCACCAGCTCGATGGCCGGCATGACGATGGCATCGAAGGATGCCAAGCAGCACATGGAAGCCAGCACGGGCGCCGGCATCGCGACCGTTGCCGCGACCAAGTCGGCGACCGGGGGCGTCGATTTCACAACCTCGCAAAAGGTGTCGAGCTTTGTCGAAGCGATCGATTTCGACGATCCGGAGAGCGGGTTGAAATTCCCGGTCACCGTCAGGTCGCCGGAACTGTCGGTCGAAGCCAGCGGCAAGGGCGTGCGGACCAAGCCATTGCTCGACCTCCTGGCATTTGCGGTGGCCAACGAGGACGAGGCGACGCTGAAGGCCAACCAGGCGCAGCTCAAATCGCTTCTGCTCGCCGCCTTGCCGCTTTGGCAGCGTATCGACGGGACCTACGGTTTTAAGGATTTCGCGGTGGAAAGCCCGGTCGGCAATTTCGGCGCCACCCAGCTCAGCACCGTGTTCGGCACCGATGGCGTGGCCCAGAACGGCACGATCACGTACGGCATCAAGGCATCGGGGCTGACCGTGCCGACCCAGCTTCTGCCGAGCTGGAGCGTGGGGTTGTTGCCCACCGATGTCGATTTGAACTTTGGCGGCGCCAATATCGATCTCGACAGCATGGCGAAGAAGGCGATCGAAGCTTTTGATCTCAATAAGAATCCGCCGCTGCCGGCCGAATTCGGCGAGCAGCTTAAAGTCGACTTCATGGCCAAGATGCCGAAGGTCGTGCTTGGCCACAGCACCGTGAAGAACAAGGACACGGAGATCGCGCTGGAAGGCGAGATGACATTCCCAGGCGAAAAGCCCGAAGGAAGCGTAACCGTCGATGTCGCCGGCTTCGACAAGCTTGTCGAAGGCCTGCAGGAAGCGGCAAAGTCGGAACCGGAGGTTGGCCAATAC
>NZ_RZQY01001019.1:0-1387 GCF_003998575.1 Mesorhizobium sp. M7A.F.Ca.CA.001.10.2.1
CGCAGCGGATCGCATCGTAGCCCGCGGCGATCGATTCAATGGCGTCTCGTTCTCACTCACCCGAAAATTTTGAGAGAATATTCCCGGCTTTGGCGAGAACGGCGAAAGGCGTTCTTTGATAAACTTGATAGAATTTCTGAGGATGTGACCAAGGCTAGGCAATCCGCCTCGCTGCCATGACTTCACAACCACAGAGATCAATCATGTCCGACTTCAAGAACACTTTGCCATCTTCCCCGGGGTCAACCGTCAACCGGCGCAGTGGCCTTGCTCTGCTGTTCGCCTCGGCCGTGGCGATCGGCAGCCTGATGGCGCCCGGCGCATCGTTCGCCGAGGACAAAAAGGCGATCAAGGTGGGTATCATCAGCGGTGAGGACGAGGATGTCTGGCGAGTCGTCGTCGCCCAGGCCGCCGAAAAGGGCCTCTCCATCGAAACCGTGGTGTTCAACGACTACACCCAGCCCAATGAGGCGCTGGAGCGCGGCGAAATCGACGCCAACGCCTTCCAGCACCAGCCCTATCTCGACAACCAGATCAAGACTCAAGGGTATCATATCGTGCGCGTCGGCTATACCGGCGTGTGGCCGATCGGCCTCTACTCCAAGAAGTACAAAGCAGTCGCCGACCTGCCCGAGGGCGCGGTCGTCGGCGTGCCGAACGATCCATCCAATGAAGGCCGGGCGCTGCGCGTGCTGCAGAACGAGGGCGTGATCAAATTGAAGGACGGCACCGGCATTCTCGCCGCCACCGTCGACATCGCCGAGAACGCGAAGAAGGTGGTGATCAAGGAACTGGACGCCGGCATTGTCGGCCGCTCGGTCGAGGATCTCGACGCGGCCGTGGTCAACACCGACTGGGCGCTGAAAAGCGGCCTGACGCCGGAAAACCGCATCGCGCAGGAGCCGATCGCCGACAATCCCTACCGCAACTTCATCGCGGTGAAGGCCGGTAACGAGAACGAGGCCTGGGTGAAGACGCTGGTCGCCTCCTATCAGAACGAGGCGGTGAAGGCCGAGTTCGACAAGGTCTACAAGGGCACCGGCCTCAGCGCCTATTGATCCGGTCGACCGGAAGCCCGGTTCGATAGCAACAGCGGTCCGCGCTCAGGCGCGGGCCGCGATTGCGTTTTCGGGAACAGGAACATTCATGAACCAGCATATCACGGCATCCGGAGAAACCGCCGATCCGATCCATGCCCGGCCCGACGCGTCTCAGGACGTCGTGCGCCTCGTCGAGCTGAAGCGCCGCTTCGGTGCGACAGCGGCGCTCGACGGCATCTCGCTGACCGTGCGCAAGGGCGAGATCCTCGGTATCATCGGCCGCAGCGGCGCCGGCAAGTCGACGCTGATCCGCTGCCTGAACGGGCTGGAGCGTCCTGACTCCGGCG
>NZ_RZQY01000101.1:0-13200 GCF_003998575.1 Mesorhizobium sp. M7A.F.Ca.CA.001.10.2.1
TTGGCGGTCTTGTCGAGATAGTTTTTCCCCTGTTGAAAATTGTTCAGCGAAATTCTGAGACCCTCCGCTTCCGCCTGCGCGACCGCCGATATCAATACATTCGACAGGGGCGAGCCCTGCGGCGGCTGCATGTCAAATTCTGCCTGGTTCTGAAGTTCGGCGCGGATGCGGGCGCCATGAAAGTAGTCCCTGATGTAATCCCCCCAGATCGACTCGTAGTCGCGTCGCAGATCAACGGGATCAGGTCCGCTTTGGCTTGCCCGCGACCGCAGAAGGCTGAAACCGCCGGCGACCGCAATCGCCTGCCGGACTGTCATGAGTGGCCGGTAAGCCTGCTGCCCTGGCGTCAGCACATCGCCAGTCACGTAGATCGGCCGGTACTCCGCGATCACGGCCGTGACGTCGCTCGGCTTGATGACGATCATTTGCTCCCGTCCATCAGGCAGACGCTGGTGGACGATCTTGGTTGGCAGCACCGCTTCCATGCGCGTCTGCAATTCGGCCGGCGTCAACCCGCCAACCGGGATCATCCCGAACTCGGGCAGCGCGATCGAGCCATCCATCTGGACAACCGCGCGTTGCGTTCGTTCCGCTATTGAGGCAATTCCTATCTCCACCGTGTCGCCGGGGGAGAGCTTGTAGGCGGCCGGCGCTTCGGCCGCGGTTGCGCTGCTCAAGGCCAGGCATCCGACAAGTGCTGCAAAGGAAATTCGGCTAACGAAGGCCATTGGTGGCAATCTCCTTTTGATTCAGATCCGGCTGCGGCGGCCAATCGAGATGGGCGACGAATTCGTAGACCGGTCCGCCCGGTACCCCCCAATTGCTAGACCAGATCACTTGCGACCCATCAGGGGACGGGGAGGCGTGTGTCTCGCTCCAATAATCGAACGGAGCGTTCCGCGTCTGCACGATCCGTCGGACCTCTCGACTGCCGTCGACACGCAGCGCGATCACCTCGCGCGAGTATGGAGCCCAGTCCGGCTGGCTTCGAACCTCCTCGGGATTGCCCCCGTAACTCATGAATGCCCATTCGGGCCGGTCCAAAGCGCGCAGCGATGCATGCTCGGCCTCGCCGAACTTCATGAGCGACGTGACCTTTCCATCGGACAGCCGACGTTTGATCACCTGATATTTGTCCGGGCTGGATTTGCTGATTCCGACGTAAATTTCGCTGCCGTCCGCGTCGAGAGTCATATCGCCATGGCCGGGCCGATGATGGTCCTTCCACGTCTGGCGCAAGGTGCCGTCGATTGCGAAAATGGCTCGCTGCTCGGTGCCGTCGGCCAGGTTTTGGAAACACAGGATGTTTTCTCCAAGCGGAGAAATGGTGCAGGAACTGGTCGTTCCGGCAACCTGGGCGAGATTGATGTCCGGGTATTTCAGACGCCGGTCGAGATCATATGCGAAGGCGACGGCAGCACCATCATCGCGGGTCGCGCGTACGGCAATGCGGCTGCCGTCACGACTTGGATTTCCCTTGGACGGGCCGAATTTGAGATCCCGATATTTCGCAGCGGCAAAAACTATGTCCTCACGATTGCTGCGGGGTGCCCAGGTCGAGATATTCTGATCATCGACACAAATCATCAGGTCCGCGTTTCGAGGGTGCCATTCGCACTCACCCGGCTTGTTGCGATGGAACAAAGGAACGTAGTTTTTCCCGTCGAGGAAGCACATGCCGTTGCAGCCGTTCATGAGGACGAGGAGGCTCTGATCGGCATTCCACGCTTGCGCGCTCGAGTACCGATGACTGCAATATATTTTGCCGCAGACAATTCCGCCGCCAAGAGCTCCGGGCTGGGTGATCCGAGTGAAGCTGATCCCTGTCGCCGGATCGGTTGCAGGTTTCAGGTAAGCGGGCAGATCCATTGCCGGCTCCGTGCCTGCCGCACCGCTCGGCCGGTTTCCGGCTGTGTGTAGCGCCAGCAGAGCGGCCATCAGCAGCACAGCCGGTATGAGCCGCGGAAAGGTCATGTCATATAGCTCATTTCGCGACGGACGCGGCCGTCGCTGAGGCGCGAACGCCACCACTCGATGGTTCTTTCCAGACCGTCACGCAGGCTTGTATGCGCCCGCCATCCGACTTTACTTTCAAGGTTCGAGGAATCGGCGAGCAACGCGCGAACCTCGGAGTTCTGCGGCCGCATCCGGCTTTCGTCGCGACGTACCGGTTTCCTGGTGCCACTCAACTCGAGCACCAACTCCAAAACGTCCGAGACACTGACGGCGCGCTGGCTGCCGGCATTGTAGGCATGGCCAAATTCAAGCTCGGCCGCCCCTGCCGCCACAAATGCCGCCGCAGTGTCTTCCACAAAGGTAAGGTCGCGGATAGGGCTGGTGTCGCCGACCATGATCGCCGGACAGTTCTCGTCCAGAGCCTGCCTTATGATGGTCGGCACGATGGCCCGCTCGCTCTGGCGCGGCCCGTATGTATTGAACGGTCGCAGGATGACCACCGGCACATCGAAGGACCTGGCATAAGACGCCGCCATCATGTCCGCGCCAATCTTGGATGCGGAGTAGGGGGACTGTCCCTGCAACGGGTGGGATTCGTGAATCGGCATGGTCAGAGCGGTGCCATAAACCTCGCTCGTGGACGTATGCACAATGCGCTCGGTTTCCCAGTGGCGTGCCGCTTCGAGGACATTCACGGTGCCCAGCACATTGGTCTCCACATAGGATTGGGCAGCAGCGTAGGAATAGGGAATCGCAATCAGCGCAGCCAGATGAAACACCACCGCCTGGCCGCGCACGATCCGGTTGATGAACGCGCTGTCACGAACGTCGCCACGAATGCATTGCAACTGGCTTCGAACGTGGTCGGGCAAATCATCCAGCCAGCCATGGCTGTCGAACGAGTTGTAGAGGGCCAGTGCCGTGACATCGGCACCTTCGTGCACCAGCGCTTCCGTGAGGTGGGATCCGATAAATCCATCCGCACCGGTGACCAGGACCTTCCTGCCGCGATAGCTCACGACCGTGCACTCCTTCGATCGTGTGAGCCGTCAAACTGGCGAACGAACAACAATCCATTCATGCCAAACTCCTCGCTTGCCAACTCTACCCACTTGCCGCGGGAGGCAGGGACACACCGAAAACCGCCCTGAAGCCCCGCATTATCCAGACGAGGTCCGATGCAATCGTGCGCCGCGGATAGTAGGCGAGGTCGATCGTTGCCTTGGCCGGGAACAGGACCTCTCGATAAAACAGGAGCGGATCAAGGGAGGGCGGGTAAAAACAGGCTTCGTGACGGAAGAGAACCTGGGTCGGGCCGAGCAGGCCAGGCTTCCACTGTAGGACAGCTTCATTGCCGCCGCGGAAACAATCGGCGAAGGCAAGGCTTTCCGGCCGCGGCCCGACAATTGCCATGTCCCCCGTGAAAACGTTCCACAGTTGGGGCAGCTCATCAAGTTTCGTTGCCGCGAGAAAGCGGCCTACCCGCGTCATGCGGCTGTCATCGTTCATGGTCAGCGCAAGGCCGAAAGGATCGGCTGTCGTCTTGAATTTGCGGAACTTGTACATGCGAAACGGTTTTGCGCCGGCACCCAGGCGCGTCTGTACGAAAAACACCGGCCAACCACCTTCGACAAAAAGTGCAACGGCAATCAGGAGCATCAGTGGAGCGAGTACCATTCCCGCTGCTGCAGCGAGGATGATGTCCATCGCGCGTCTGGCAATTCCGTGGCTGGTGCCAGCTACAGCGGGCCGATGCATGGTCACGTCGAGTGCGTTCATGCCGCAGCTCCCGCACGCCCGCTGCTTTCAATCGCCGTGGCTAATGCGACAACCACCGACTCGATCGCACTTGCCGTAATTTGCGGGTGTAGTGGAATCGTCAGCTCCCGCTGCGCGAAGTCCTCGGTCTTCGGCAGATGGATTTCAGTGAACATTTGGCGATAAAGCGTCATCTGGTGCACGGGCGTATAGTGGATTGTGGTCTGTATTCCCTTCGTTCGCAGATGGTCGATCACCGCTTGCCGGTCGACGTCATGTGGCAGGAGGACAGGCATGATGTGGTAGGCCGAGGTCCGCGGTTTGCCGAACGGGACTGTCACAGCCGAGCAGTAATCTGCGATCAGACGCCGATAGAGGACGACCAATATGCGCCGGATTTCATTCCATTCCTGCAGATTCTGAAGTTGGACCAAGCCAATAGCGGCGCGCAACTCGTCCATGCGATAATTGAAACCGAGCATCGTCACGTCGTATTGCGGCGTGCGGCTGTTCAACCGCTGATGTGTGCCACTGGTCATTCCATGTCCGCGAGCCTGGCGGATCGTTTCACGGAGCTGTCCATCCCGGGCAATAACGGCCCCACCTTCCGCGGTGGTCATGTTCTTGTTGCCGTAGAAGCTGAAGGCCGCGGCCGCACCGTAAGTCCCCACCTCCTTAAGGCCGGGAGCATGCGCGGCATCCTCGACGATATGCAGTCCTCGCACACGGGCAAATCTCTGCCATTCTTCCCGGTCGGCAAGATAGCCGGCAAAGTGGACGAGAATGACAGCCTTGGTACGTCCGGTGCATTTGGCCTCCGCGTCACTTAGGGACATCAGTGGCACTTCGGCCGACTCTATGTCGACGAATACCGGTGTTGCTCCTACGTAGAGCACTGCATTGGCGGTCGCCACGAAGGTCAGCGAGGGAACCAGCACTTCGTCTCCGGGGCCGATCCCAAGTCCATGGAGAATGAGATGCAGGGCGGCGGTGCAAGAGCTGACGGCGACGCAATCGACCGCATCATGCACGGCTGCGAAGGCCTCTTCAAAGGCTCGCACCTGGTCCCCCATCGTCAGCCACCCACTGTCGACAACTTTGGCCAGGGCTGCCTTTTCCGGAAAGCCAAGAATAGGAGCGCTGACCAAGAGCATTACGACCTCCTCATATTGGCGCGGCAGGGCGTTCAGCCCTCAAGCGGCCGCTGCCGAGACCTCGATCGATGCGGACTGCTCTTCCCAGGCGATGGTTTGTGCGTTTTGAAAATCTTCTACGCGTCCGATATCCAGCCAAAGCCCGTCATGTTTGTAGACGTGCACATTCGTGCCGTTTTGCATCATCTGCAGCATGAGGTCGTCGAATCCGAAGGCGATGCCGTCAGGTATAAAACGGAAAACATCTGGATTCATGCAATATATACCCATACTTACCAGATGAGACAGCGTCGGTTTTTCGCGAAATACCTGGACAGTATTGCCGACCTCGTCGATGACGCCGAAGTCCATCTTGATGATGCGGGAAGCTGTGGCTATGGTGACTGGATCAGTGTGAGTCCGGTGTGATGCCACAAACCGGCTGAGACTGAGATCGGTAAGTACGTCCCCATTGAGAACAATGAACGGCTCGTCCAGTTCCTCCCTGATCAGGGAGAGCGGGCCAATAGTGCCCAGAGGTTCCAACTCCTGGGTGTAGCGTATCCTAAGATTCCACTGTGATCCGTCTCCGCATACGGTGCGGATCAAGTGCCCCAGATAGCCGGTCGTTACGTAGACCTCCTGGATGCCGTTCCGTCGCAGCCACTTCAAAAGCAATTCAAGAACCGGCCGAGCACCGATCGGCATGAGAGGCTTGGGCAAGATGGATGTGAAAGGCCGAAGGCGTGTTCCCATTCCACCGCACTGAATGACCGCTTTCATCTCGTCCTCCTATTGATACGACTGTCGCGGTGTGATGGGTCCAGCCCACCCGGCCGGAAGGTACGCCAGTGTTGGTTTCACCTCTCCGGAGTGCAGCGATGGTAAGTGGCGCCCGAGAAGGCGTCGTCGTGCATTTGAATGGCACGTTCCCGGCGTTTTGATTTCAATATTCCAGCCGGTAGGGCATGGGCGCGGCAGGGTGATCAATCAGGGCTGGGAGCTGTAGCCGTTTGAATGGCAATTACCTGTGCAGATTTTCGGCGTCGGTAACGACCTTCCCGCAGAGGCATCGCCACCGTTCGTACGAAAAAAACACTTAACTATCTGGCCCTGAAATGTGTGCGATTGTAAGCTATATTAGAAGGTTGAAATGTGCGGATGGGCGACGGCGAGCGTCGACATACGGGGGATCAGCGGGCGGCTGATCTGTGTTGGGTCACCGTGCAGTCCATCCAAAGGGAGGTTTCGGCAGCTAGGGACACATGCGGGGCTGCCAAAAGGTGGGTGGTTCATGTATCGTATTATCATCGCCGACGATCACGGCTTGTATCGTCGTGGGCTGCGACTGGCATTGATGGCCGGCATTCCGGACTTGGAAATATTCGAAGCGGCATGTTTTGATACCGTCATAAGCCTGCTTGAAGATCAGGCGCCCGTTGATCTCGCCATCATCGACCTGCACATGCCGGGACTGTCGGGTCAGGATGATCTTCGCGACGTCTTACCGGCTCATCCCGACACACGGTTTGCTATTGTCTCAGGGACGGATTCACGCGCCGAGATTCTGACTGCCCTTTCGATTGGGCTTCATGGCTATATCGTAAAATCCCAAACGGACGAGGAGGTGGTCCTGGCGGTGAACGAAATCCTGGCCGGCCGCATTTACGTTCCGGCACTTCTTTCACAAAGGTCCAAGGAGTCGGTACGCCTTCCGTCCGAGGCTCCCATGCAAATGCCCCACAGGACCATCAGCGTCAACAATCTGGGGAGGCTTACGTCCAGACAGAAGGAAGTCCTCAGGTTGATGGCCGAAGGTTACTCGAACAAAGAGATTGCCCGCTCTCTTGAAATTGCGGAAGCGACGACGAAGATTCATGCTGCCGCCGTCCTGCGCGAGCTTGGAGCACGAAATCGGACGGAAGCCGCGGTCTTGCTGAAGACATGGGCCGCCAGAGACATCAACTAGCGCCGATTGCTTTTGGCGGCAGCCGGACCGAATATTTTAGTCCGTGATCCAGCATCTCGAGCTTGGAAGAGTGGCCCACGATAGGCTCACCGTCGGCTCCAATAATCAACGACCCAAAACCACGCCGAGCCGAGGTGGAGACCCGGCGCTCTCCCGATTCCGACCATTCAAACACGATGTCGGCGCCGGGCTCCTGGGCTGCGAATTGCCACGCGACCTCGATCCGGCCTGCCGGAGTGCCGAGAGCCCCATGCTTCACGGAATTGGTCGTAAGTTCGTGAACGATCATTGCGAAGCTCTCAGCCGAACCCTCTGCCATTTTTACTTCGGGTCCACTGATCGAAATGTTGTGCGTCCCCATATAGGGCTGCAATTCCTGAGCAATGAGGTCACGGAGGGAAGCCGACAGGCTGCCATCGCGTGAAAGAAGCAGATGCGTCGCCTGGAGTGCGCCGATTTTTTCGATCAGTATCTGCTTGTAACGGGCGATATCGTTGTCGGGGGCACCGACCATATTCACAAGCGCCGTGATCACCGGAAACAGATTGTTGAGCCTATGGCGCTGTTCAAGCATGGCCCGCTCTCGCTTCTTCGCCGCAGCCCGCAGCAGAATGGTTATGCGTCGATCGGTGAGATCCGCGGCGACTCCTATTCGCTGTGCACGACCGTCGCGCAATTCGTCCCGGCCCCGAAGAGCGATCCAGCGGATATGCCCGCCAGCTCGCCTGATGCGGATCTCCGCATCATAGTCGGCGCCTGATGCAAGCTCTCCCGGGGCCGTCAGATTAGGCAAGTCGGCCGGGTGAACGACAGCGGTCAATTCCTGCAATGGACGACTCGGCGCGGGTGCCAGTCCCATCATTTCCCAGAACGCGGCTGAGCCATTCACGGATCCGCTCTCGAAATCTATACGCCACGTTCCCAACCGGCTGGACGACAGCGCCAAGTCCAACCATTCCTTCTGAGCCCGGAGTGCCTCGCGGGCGGTTCGCTCTCCGGATATATCGTCCATCATTACAAAGATGCTTTGAGGGAGAGCATCGGCTGGCACGGCCAAAGACAGCGCCAATCTTGTCCACAAAACCGTGCCGTCCTTTTTCAGGAGACGGATCTCCGAGCCGAAAGAAGTCGTGTCCTTGAGGCGAGTCAACGCTTCCGCCAAAGTGTGGTTGTCGTCAGGGTGGACGAGTGCCCTGAGCGGTAGACTCGAAAGCTCTTCCTCGACATACCCTGTCATCTCACAGAGACGTTTGTTGGACCGTTGCAACTCTCCGTTCTCGCTCATGTTGGCAAAGCCGATAGCGGCACGTTCGAATGCCCAGCGATAACTGTTTTCGGTTGCCTCCAAGGCCACGAGTCTAGCCTCTGCAACCTGCAAAAGGGTGCGGTAGTCCTGCCTCTGCCGGTGGAAAGTCAGGGCGATCATCGCCCCTGCAACCAGCAGCAGAATGGCCCTAATCCAAACCTCGACGTTAATTGGGTTGCTCAGGATATCCCGCGCCAACAAGCCGACGGCCACCATCACAAACGTTGCCGCAAGGGCAATCAGGCGATCTTCGAGATATGAGATGGCAATAATGGTGGGAACAAATTCAAAAAAGCCGATGTCGTATGCCATGGAGGCGGGCAGCGCCGTCTCGACCGCAAGTGTCGCGATCAGGAGCGACATCGAGGCAAGGTGGGTCAGCAACTTGCTTGAGCTGTTCGGATGCAAATTGAGCGAAAGCAAACGCATGTGCCAAACTATAACCTTCTGACTAGTCCGTCGAGATTAGACCGAAAAGCGTACAGACTAGTCCGACCGCAGGATTGTTCCCTGGGATTGTAGCGCGCATTTTGTCCGATGTCGGGGGCGGATCGGACCGCAATTCTCCAAGCGACCTGACTGACATGTTGAAGGCACCTCCTTTTGACAGGGAGGCGTTGCCGTTTTGCGGGAGGTAAGAAAATGGCACTGGTTGGTAGGCAAGATGATGGAGTTCTTGGTCGCCAATATGGAGGTTTCGGGGGAAAGCCCGTCTCGGCCTTGAGAACGCAGGGTGGCCATGGTTCCGCCTGGCACCAAGCACCACAAAGGTTCGACGGCGTGGCCGTCGAGCCAAAGCAGAGCAGCCTTGCATCTGTTGTGGGAATGCTTGATCGCATCGGGTGTGGCTATCTGATCCTGAACAGCGACAGGAAGGTCATGGAGTGGAATTCAGCCGCTCAAAACACCTTGGAGCGCGAGGGCGAGGCAGCTGATACGGCCGGCAAGGTGTCGGTTGCTCTGAGGCGGCTGATCGCAAACGTGCCGGGGAATTTTCTTCCCGGCACGCTTTCATGGGTGGTGATCCGCGGCATGGGCGACAGGCCCTTGGTTTTGAACGAGAAGGGCATAGCAACGCCTGACGCGACGAGTATCGTGGCGCTGCTGGATCGTGAAAACAGGTCCGGGCCAAATCCCCAGACGCTGCAAAGAATGTTTGGTCTGACGAGTGCCGAAACGCAACTCGCGCTGCGCTTGGCGCAGGGCGATGCCCCTTTGGAGATAGCCCGCAAGCGGCGCTTGAGCCGGACCACGATAAGGTCACAACTGGCGTCGCTGTTCGCCAAGACCGAAACTCGGCGCCAGGCGGAACTGGTAGCTCTTCTTGGGCGCATATGCGTCCTGCCGTGAGGTAACGGCCGTACCATGCGCGCGCGCAACAGGCTTGTGCGCGCGCAATCTGTTGCCGGCGTGCTTGTCCGCCAGACTCACCCTACCGCCGTCGTGTGCGCACCCGGCCCAATCTTGGGCGGATTGCAAACACGTGGTTAAGCACGTGCCAGCCCGCCACCTTCATGACGGAAGGCCGGAAGATCTGAATCCCGTCCAGGAACGTGGTCAACCAGGACTGCTGGTGGAACCTCATGGGAATACGAGCAACCCGCAATGCCCGCAGCAATGTCTCGGGAGGCGGGAGATGGTTGCGGTCCTTGATGAGATTCCAGTTAAGCTGTTTGACGGCGAGGGTCACTTCGTCGACCTCGCGGAAACTCTTTGACGTTGTAATGCTTGGATGGTTCGTCGCATCGTAAAAGGTAAGCGGATCGCTTATCGCCACCATGTCCCCATGGCTGGCTAGATCGACGAAGAACAGTTGATCCACTCCGGCCGGAATCTCTTTGTGCGTGCGCATCAAGCAGCCGGCACGAATGACGTCGCTGTTGATCAACAATGTGGATGGAATAATCCCCAGGCAGCGTGTCGCACGCACCAGATAGAGGTCCATCAGGCACTGCTGGCTGGAATAAAGCGAGATCGGTTCCTGCTCCTTGGGGACTTGGCGAAATCGCACTCGCTTGTCCTCGATTATGTTTGCGGCTGACGTCATGAAGGCGACTGAGGGATACTGTTTGGCAACTTCGGCGAATGTCCTGAGTGCACCTGGCGCAAGCCAGTCATCGTCATGAAGCAACTTGATCCATCGTCCGGAGCAAGCCAGCATAGCGTTGTTGGTGTTCTCCACCTGACCGCGACCTCGACTGTTTTCGATAATGCGGATGCGAGGTTCGCTCCGTGCGTAGTCGGTCACGATAGCCCAGGTCTCGCCCTCCGGTCCCTCGTCGTCGCTCACGACCAACTCCCAATCGGAGTAATCCTGGCCCAAGACGCTGTCGATCGCCCTGCGGATCGTATCCGGTCGACGAAAGGTTGGTATCCCGACCGAGATAAAAGGGCGTGACCATGAGACATCGGCCCGGTCATGCTGGGTGACCGCAACTGCCGCTTGAAGGTTGTCAATCGACGACGAATTCATGGTGTTTTTTCCTCGAGACATTCATGTTGGACGCACGTTGCAGCGCCTGCTGGTTGAGGGTCGTGGGTCAACAGGTACAGTGATGCTGCCATTTTCAGAGCGAAACCCGACGCGCCGCCGGCGGCCATGAAATAGATGACGGTGACTGGCTGCCAGCCCGCCTGGGCGCCGGCGAGCAGTGGGCCAAACACGAGAACCGCCCGTGCGAGGTCGATGACCAGTCTTGTTCCTTGCCGCCGTAACAGAGCGGGAACGTCGCTGAGCGGAGTCGACAACGCCTGTGCCGCGCCCATCAGCGCCAGTGCGGTCATGATTTCCGCAGTGGGCATCCAAGGCTCGCCCAGAAGCGGAACGACCACATAAGGCGCGGCGAGGCCGAGCAGCAAGATCGGCACCGCGGTAAAGGCGGCGGCCAGCAGGAGAAGCCCGCGCGCCACACCAAGCAGGTGTCCACGATTGCTGTTCCGGTTTGCTTCGGCGACAAAAACATTGCTGAGCGGTGTGGCGATCAGCGTCACCGGACCGGTGACCAGCCGCGCGGCCACGCCCAAATATCCGGCAAATGCGGTGCCGAACAGCCCGCCGACAAGCACTGCTGGAAGATTGTTGATTGCTATGCTCGCGAGCGTTGCGGGAATATCGAACAGAGGAAATTTGTATTCCCGCCGAGCCTTTTCCAATACCGCACGCCAGGGTGCCCAGGCGATGCCACGCAAATCCTCCCAACTCATCACCCGACAGCCGATCAGCCCGATGAAGACGAACTGGCTCAGAATATGCGCATGGATCATGGCTTCGCCGCCGAGGTTGGCGATGCCGAAAGCCAATTGCAGTGCAGCCATGCTCGCCGGCAGGATCAGGCGCCCGAGAGCAAAATCGCGCAAAAGCCCGGCACGCAGACTCCAGCAGTTCATGGCTTCGACCAGACCTGCGCCTCCCATTCCAATCGGAATGAGCCAGGCGAGCGAGCCGAGGCGATCGGGAGCAAGGTTCGACAGCATCTGTCCGGCCGAAAAGGCCAGGACGGTCGTCACGAACACAGCCAAGAGAATAAGCTTGACCGTCACATAGGCCTGCGCGCTCCCCTTGACCCCATAGAGCGAAGCCTCGAAGCGCAATGCCGCGACCCCGGCGAGTATATTCACGATCGACAGGTAAATCGTAAAGACGCCGAAATCGGCCGGCGAATAGAGCCGCGCCAAAACCGGGATTGCAGCAAGAAGGGTGAGCTGGCCGACAATCGCCATTGCCGACACTCCGCTTGCCGCACGAATGATCGAGCCGATCGGGCTCGGCCGAACAACGATGATGGCTGTGCCGGCCGCAGGAACCGTCTTGGGTCTCAGAAGGTCGCTTGGTGCCATCGGTTCGCGCTTCCGAGGGAGGCAAATATCGGGGATTGCCGGAGCCTACGATGCACACCGGACCTTGCCATCATTCACCTGAATGACGCGCTCTGCTGACAGGCTGCACCGTGAATCGTCCTGGCCGCTCCCTGGATGAACCACCCCCGGATCGTTCGTAGCCCAAGGACGAGCCTGTGGCCGTCATGCTATTTGCTCGCGCAAGAGGTCAGCGCTGTCCTCGAGCCGATATCCGGCATGTTTCTTCAGATTCACGCGCGTGAGGACACTGCCGACAGGTATCGCAAGAGAACCGTTGCCCTGAAGGAGTTCCAGCACCCCGCGAGCGAGGGTGCGTGGCGTTTTCCTCCACCGGATGGCGAAAAGAACCACGTCCGCCCATCCGGGCAGAAATTTGGCTTCCGGCCGCCCCAGCGCCGACGGCAGGTTTATGATCACGATGCGATAGGTCGCGTGCAGATCCGCCATCACTTTGCCTCCATCCTCGCACGATAGCAGCGCCAGCAGGTCGTCCGACGGAGCGGCGGTCATTACGTCGATCCCGATTTCATGCAGCCTGGCAACGGCACCTTCCAGGTCGCAGCGATTGCAAACATAGTCAGCGAAGGAATGGCGGTTCTTGCGCTCGCTGAACTGGTGCAGGAACTCGAGCGTGAGCTGAACGCCCTTGCGTTCAAGATCGACCAACAGGACTCGACCGCCCAGTCGCGTGCCGGCGAGCGCCAGGCTCCACGCGAGCTCGGTCCCGCCATCCTGCGGCATACTGGAGGTGACAAGCGCCGTGTACGACGAACGAGCCCTTAGCGCATTTGGTGCCGCCGCGATCAGCAACGACGTCACGGCGCGGCTATATGCGGACCTGCGCTCCCCCAGCACGAGGTTTCGCAGTTGTTTGGCATGCATTCCGCATGCTTCGGGGATCTGCCCCATACATGGAACCTTGAGCACCGCTTCCGCTTCGGCCTCGCCACGGAAAGTCCGGTCAAAATGATTGCGCATCGTGACGTACATCGCCCCAAGGATAGCGAATAGGATCATCCCGGGGGGAACCAGGAAGATGGCTGGCAATGTCTGCGGGATAGTCGGCGGCCAAGCCGCAGACAGGATCGAAATTCCAGCCGAGGGAACTCCGATACGCCGCGTCAAATCCTGTTGTCGACCAAGGAGTTCGTTATATCGCTGGGTCAGCAGGCTGACCTGCGGCTCGAAAGCCGAAAGAACATCCTGGATGCGGTCATGGC
>NZ_RZQY01001020.1:0-1386 GCF_003998575.1 Mesorhizobium sp. M7A.F.Ca.CA.001.10.2.1
GCCGGTCTGGCGGCTGAATGCCTGCTCGATTTTCTCGACATCGCCTGCGATAGCGGCAGAGATGTCCGAGCTTCTGGCGGCAATCTGGTCGATGTGGCCCGACAGTGAGCGGTCGACATCCTTGCGGGTCTCAGCCAGCTTGCCGAGATCGTCTTCCAGCGCGAGGGTCAGCATATTGCGGCCTTCGGCGAGCTTGCCGACATGCCCGGCGATGATGTTGTCGATATCGCCGCGGCTTTCGGTGAGCTTCTGCAGGTCAGCTTCGAGGGCGCGTTTGAGAATGTCGCGACCCTCGGCCAGTTTCTCCACCTGGCCGGCGACCAGGCCGTCGATGCTGGAGCGGCTTTCGGCCAGCTTGGCGAGGTCGGCTTCCAGCGCGCGCTTGAGAACATCGCGGCCCTCGGCGAGCTTCTCGACCTGGCCGGCGACCAGGCCATCGATGCTGGAGCGGCTCTCGGCCAGCTTGCCGAGATCGTCCTCAAGCGCTTTCGACAGGGTCGAGCGCTCCTGGACGAGCCTTTCCGCGTGGCTGTTGACGAGGCCGCCGACGTTTTCGAGGTCGGCTTCAAGCGCTTTCGACAGCGTCGAACGGTCCTGCACGAGCCTTTCGGAATGGCTGTTGACCAAGCCGTTGACGCTTTCGAGATCAGCCTCGAGCGCCCGGGCGAACTGTGCTCGGTCATCGACCAGTTTCTGCGACTGATCGGCAATGGTGCCCTTGATCGCATTGAGGTCGGATTCCAGAGCACGCCGCAGGATATCTCGGCCCTCGGACAACTTCTCGACCTGACCCGCAACCAGCCCGTCGATGCTGGAACGGCTGTCGGCCAGCTTGGCGAGGTCATCCTCAAGGGCCCTCGACAGGGCGGAGCGGTCTTGGACGAGCTTGTTCATGTGATCGGCGATGACGCTGTTCACATTCTGCAGATCGGCTTCCAGGACCCGGGAAAGCTGACCGCGATCCTCGGCCAGCTTTTCCGACTGGCTCGATATGACGCCCTTGATCGTGTTCAGATCGGATTCCAGCGCGCGCTTGAGAATGTCGCGGCCTTCCGCCAGCTTCTCGACCTGACCGGCGACCAGACCGTCGATGCTCGAACGGCTTTCAGCCAGCTTGGCAAGGTCGGCCTCAAGCGTCTGCGACAGCAGGCCGCGGTCCTCGGCCAGCCGTCCCGAGTGGCTTTCGATCAGGCCGCGTATTCCGGACAGATCGCTGTCGAGCGAATGGGAAAGCTGCGTGCGGTCCTCCGCCAGTTTGGCGGAATGGGTTTCGATGAGGCTCTTGATGCCGACGATGTCGTTTTCCAACGCCTTGGCGAGCACGGCGCGGCCCTCGGCGATCTTCTCGACCTGACCGGCGACCAGACCGTCGATGCTGGCGCTGTC
>NZ_RZQY01001021.1:0-1385 GCF_003998575.1 Mesorhizobium sp. M7A.F.Ca.CA.001.10.2.1
TCTTGAATTTCGCTAAGGGCAGGCTTAGAAGCAAACTTCTTCGTCGCCAGCGGCGAGCCGCCCTCGTTCGTGAGGCGTATATAGTCGCCACCAACGACAACTGTCAACACACATCGACAATGTTTTTTCGATTTCTCGTAGAGATATCCACCGGGCCGAAATTCATGAGTTGGCTTGGCTGAATTGTGGGCGGCGTTCTAGCGCCTACCATTCCTGTGATGCGTCCCGAGATCGAGGCGCTGATGTGTGCCATCGCACCCGTTGCGCCTGAAGGACTGCAGAGCAATTCTCCACCGAAGCGCCGTTTAGAGCCGGTCTTCGAGCAATTCCGGTGTGATGTTCCGGCCGGCGTAAAAGATGCCCAGGATCAGGACCCGCCCGCCCTCGACGGCAAAGGTAATGCTGACGCGGCGGTAGCCAACAATCCGCAGCCCAGGCATGATCTCGACCCGCTCGGTGCCCGCCGTGGAAACGTCGACAGGTCGAGACAATGGTGGCGGATACCCGTAATGAAATCCCAGGAGATCGCTGGCGGCGCACGTCCGGCTATATCATAGTAGAGTTGCTCCAGCTCGGCTTCTGCCCTGGGTGGAAGACAGTCCGACACTCCACCCCTACTTGGCTTTCGCCTGCTTCGCGCGATGACGCGCCTCCAGCCGGGAGAAAACCGTTTCGGCAGGGATTCCCTTCGATGGATCCTGCCGGGGTTCAGTTCGCCGCCCCGGTATCTCCTCGCGCAGCCTCGAAATCCTCAAGCATGCGCAGGCCCGCGCGGACAACCTCGCTGGCATTGTTGTAGCGGCCTGGTTCGAGCTGCTTCCTGATGAAAAGCGTGCGGGGAATATGGGAGTGATCCCGAACCTGGCGATAGATGTCAGCTATTAGCAAAAATTAGCAAAATTGGCTGATTCGGCCATGCCACACCTTGCGCCACTCATCCTCAGAGAATCACCCTTCACTTTGATTCGACTTGATCGAGGCGTCGCTTCAACGCCCCAGGCCGCTCGGCCAACGGCACTTGCGGCTATTGCGGCGTGACACACCCAACCGCCGGCGCGATCGAGGATCTACATGCAGGTCGATTCGCGGTCCTCAGTCATTGTCATGGCCGAGGGTGGCCACAAAAAGCCGGCTGAATAGAACACCACCCCCGACCCAATCATTTCCTATTTGATTGCAAGTCATCACCGGCATCACTGACCGATGCCCGATAAGAGGATCGGATGCTTCGTCTTTTTCGCCTCCGATTCGGTTGATCCGGTTATGGCGGCGGCTGGGCACTTCACTGCCAGTCCCCCGAACGCAAACGGCCCGCGGCTGCGGGCTGTTTTGAATTAGGTTTTGTTGAGAGGCTTGTTTTGTTGTCGTAGCTTGTCGGCTGAGGG
>NZ_RZQY01001022.1:0-1384 GCF_003998575.1 Mesorhizobium sp. M7A.F.Ca.CA.001.10.2.1
GCTGACGACCGTTGGCCCTCGCTTCGGCGCCGGTCGTCTGGCCGATCTCTATGAAAGCCTGGGCGGCAGCGTTACCCGTATCGGCAAGCCCGACAAGGCGATTTTCGAAGCCGCGCTGGCGCTGGCCGGCGAGCCGGACCCTGGCACCGTGGTCTGTGTCGGCGACAGCGTCGAACACGATATATCGGGGGGAAACAGCGCCGGCATCGCCACCGCGCTGGTGCTGAGCGGAATACTGGCGGACACACCGGATCTCGCCGCTGTTTTCGACGAACAGCAGGCCTGGCCGGACTACATCACGGACAGTTTCAGCTTCCGCTGACCGCCTCCAGCATACGCCGCGCGCTCTCCTCGTCGGTGATCAGGATGGTTGGGGCGATGAGGGTCATGGCGCCGAGCAGCGCTTCGGTTTTCTCCTCGCCACCGGAGGTGAGGATACGGATCGGCGCCTTGCGCAGACGGTCGACATCCACCGACATCACGTGGCTGTTGACCGGATGGTCGACCAGATCGCCGTTGCGGTCGAAGAAATGGAACAGGAGGTCACCCACGGCGCCTCGCGCAAGCAGGGCCTCCCGATCCGCCTCCTTGAGAAAGCCGCCCCGAGAGAAGGTGGTGGCCGAGGCAATCCCGCCGACGCTCAGCAGAACGGCATCAAGCACGTCGGCCATTTCGAAAATCTCCTGCAGGCCGCAGCGCTCGATCAGTGCGATCTTGGTCTCGACGCTGTCGACGACGGCTGGTGTCGGCATCAGATAGCCGTCGCCCTGGAATATCTGAGCGAAGCGCCAGGCGAACTCGGCTGGGTTTACCCGGCGCACGACGCCGACACCGCCAAGCAGCGAAATCACCTTGAAATCGGTGAGCGACTTGGCGCTGATGAAGGGCAGGCTCGAGAACAGCGTCTGCCCCCAGCCGACGCCGACCCGCATGCCGGACTTCATCGTGTCCGACAGGAAACTGCCGGTCTTGGCGCTGATCGCTGGTATCGGATCGGCATTGGGTGCCGAAAGCGGCGCCACCAGCGCCTGCTGCAGCCCGAACGTCTTCTCCAGCGCGCGCTCAAGCCGCACGATTTCCGACAATTCGCTCTCGATGGTGATCTTCACTTCGTTGCGCGCCCGGGCATCCGCCAGCATGCGCACGATGGTGACGCGACCGACGCCGAGCACGTCGGCGATCTCGTTCTGCGTCATCTGTTCGACGAAATACATCCAGGCGGCGCGAATCCTGAGGCGATCCGTTCGGCTTTCGCTGGCGACCTGCTCGGTTGCCTCGCCTCGACCGTCTTCGCTTTCGCCCTGTCGTCGTCTGCCCAAGTCTGTCTCTCCCCCTGCGGCGACGGACGAGCGCGCTGCCGCCGATTCTGCATGCTGGTCTAGTA
>NZ_RZQY01001023.1:0-1380 GCF_003998575.1 Mesorhizobium sp. M7A.F.Ca.CA.001.10.2.1
GTCTTCACGTGATCGGCGCCAGCATCGGACTGGCTGCGATCAATGCCAATTGCGGCGAGGTCGACGAGATCATCGCGAGAGCCGATGCGGCCTGCTATGCGGCCAAGGCGGCCGGCCGCGGCTGTGTCTCCGTGGCGTCCGACGCACGGATCGTGGAGGGCCGGACAGAGCCGCTGGCGGCGGCCTCCTGATCGAGCCTGTCAACCGCCGATCCGAAGGCTTGTCCCTGATTTGCGTCGACGATGCGCTCAGCGCGTCGGAACGGGATGCTCGCCACGATAGTCGTAGAAGCCGCGCCCGGTCTTGCGGCCGAGCCAGCCGGCCTCGACATATTTCACCAGCAGCGGGCAAGGGCGATACTTCGAGTCCGACAGGCCGTCATGCAGCACCTGCATGATCGACAGGCAGGTATCGAGCCCGATGAAATCGGCCAACTGCAGCGGCCCCATCGGATGGTTGGCGCCGAGCCGCATGGCGGTGTCGATGGCGTCGACCGAGCCGACACCCTCATAGAGCGTGTAGATCGCCTCGTTGATCATCGGCAACAGGATGCGGTTGACGATGAAGGCCGGAAAATCCTCCGAGACCGTGATCGTCTTGTCGAGCTGCTTCACATAGGTCTTGGCAGCCTCGAAGGTCTGGTCCTCGGTGGCGATGCCGCGCACCAGCTCGACCAGCTTCATCAGCGGCACCGGGTTCATGAAATGTATGCCGATGAACCGCTCAGGCCGGTCGGTCTGCGCGGCAAGCCGCGTGATCGAGATCGACGAGGTGTTGGTCGCCAGGATGGCTTCGGGATTGAGCTGCGGACAAAGCTGGGCGTAGATCTTGCGCTTGACCGTCTCGTCCTCTGTCGCCGCCTCGATCACCAGATCCGCGCCGGCAAGATCGGCCATCGCGGGCGCGGCCGAAATGCGGCCCATCGCGTCGTTGCGCACCTTCTCGTCGAGCTTGCCGGACCCCACCTGGCGGGCCATGTTGCCGCTGATTGTGGCGATGCCTTTCTCGATGCGGTCGGGCGAAATATCGTAGATCAGCACCTTGTAGCCCGAAAGCGCGGAGACATGGGCGATGCCGCCGCCCATCTGGCCCGCGCCGATGATGCCGATCGTCTCGATCTTGCTCATTACACCGATCCCGTCAAAAGGCCTTTGCGGCCTGCTTTTTGTGCGGTGCAAACTAAAAGGGCGGGGCGACTTCGTCTACCCCACCCTCACCATTTAATACGCTTTGGCAGAAAGCGTCAAAGCGCCTTTTGCAGCTCCGGCAGAATGACGAAGAGATCGCCGACGAGGCCGTAGTCGGCAACCTGGAAAATCGGCGCCTCCTCGTCCTTGTTGATTGCGACGATGACCTTCGAATCCTTCATGCCGGCGAGAT
>NZ_RZQY01001024.1:0-1379 GCF_003998575.1 Mesorhizobium sp. M7A.F.Ca.CA.001.10.2.1
TACTGGTTCACGGCCTCGACCTCCTTCGCCAACCCGGCTGTCGCGATCGCCCGCGCCTTTTCCGACACGTTTTCTGGCATCCGTCCGGTCGACCTGCCGGGCTTCATAGCCGCCGAATTGCTGGGGGCGCTGCTGGCCATGGCCCTGGCGGGCTGGCTGCTCGCCGAAGCGAAATCAACAAGACAGATGAAGGCTGCCGAATGACCGTCACCATCTACCACAACCCCGATTGCGGCACCTCGCGCAATACGCTGGCCATGATCCGCCAGTCCGGCGAAGAGCCGGAGGTGATCGAATATCTGAAGACGCCACCGTCGCGCGAAAGGCTGGTCGAGTTGATTGCCGCGATGGGCATGATGCCGCGCCAATTGCTGCGCGAGAAGGGCACGCCTTACGCGGAACTCGATCTCGGCAATCCCAAGTGGACCGACGATGAAATTCTGGACTTCATGATGGCGCATCCGATCCTGATCAATCGGCCGATCGTGGTCACGCGTCTCGGCGTCGTTCTCGCGCGACCTTCGGAAGCGGTTCTCGACATCCTGCCCAACCCCAATATCGGGCCGTTCGTTAAAGAGGACGGCGAAGTCGTCGTCGACATCAAGGGCAAGCGCATTGGCTGAGCAGAACCACGTCGCCGATGACGCGCTGCCGAACGTCGACGAAGAGCAGTTTCGGCCGATCGATATGCAGGTTCTGCTGGACGCGCCCAGGTCCATTCACAAGCCCCGCGTGCTGATGCTCTACGGATCGCTGCGGGAGCGGTCCTATTCCCGCCTCGTCACCGAGGAGGCCGCGCGAATCCTTCGCCGCCTCGGCGCCGAGGTTCGCATCTTCAATCCTTCGGGCCTGCCGCTGCCGGATTCGACGTCCGCCGACCATCCCAAGGTCAGGGAATTGCGCGACCTGTCCATCTGGTCGGAGGCCCAGGTCTGGTGCTCTCCGGAACGGCACGGTTCCATGACGGGGGTGATGAAGGCGCAGATTGACTGGCTGCCGCTGTCGATGGGCGGAGTACGTCCGACGCAGGGCAGGACGCTCGCCGTCATGCAGGTCTCCGGCGGCTCCCAGAGTTTCAACGCCGTCAACCAGCTCCGCATCCTTGGCCGCTGGATGCGAATGGTCACCATCCCCAACCAATCGTCGGTCGCCAAGGCTTTCGCCGAGTTCGACGAAGCCGGCCGCATGAAGCCGTCATCGTATTACAACCGGATCGTCGACGTGATGGAGGAGCTGATGAAGTTCACCCTGCTCCTGCGCGACCGCTCCAACTACCTGACGGACCGCTATTCCGAGCGGGTCGAGAGTGCGGAAGAGGTCGCCAAGCGGGTCAACCAGCGGTCGATCTGAGGCACCTTTGACGGTGCCTGGGTTTCGTA
>NZ_RZQY01001025.1:0-1375 GCF_003998575.1 Mesorhizobium sp. M7A.F.Ca.CA.001.10.2.1
GCGGTCAGCATGGTGATCTTGGTGTTGGTCATGACAATTTCCTTTGATTTGGGTTGAGGTTTCCGAGGCGCGAAGGACCGGCCTTCGCGTGATGCAGGCTTTCGATTTCGGTTTGCTGCTTCCCCCGGTGTGGATCGGGCAAGCTCGCCTTGCCCTGGACAAAGCTGGGTCGCAGCAAGGCGCGGAAAGGTTCAGCAGCGCGCAAAGAAAATCGCACCGCGCCGCGCCTGCGGCGGGCAGATTTCAGATAACTATTTGATATAAAAAACTATTCAGGAAGAATAGCGTGCGGCGAATTCGGAAATGCGCTGCACCACCGCCTTGGATGCCGTGATGCCCCGCGCTTGCGCCTTCTCGGCGGCCTCTGCGCGGGCACGACCGGGCACATGCACACCGAAGCGCCGCCGCAGCCGGTCGAGCTGGTCCTTCATCCGCTGCTCGAAATCCGGATCGAGCAGCTTGGGTTCGATAGCAAGCACGAATAGTCCCGTGCCGGGGCTGTCCGGCCCGCCGCTGAACCATGGCGCGTCGAGCGACCAGTTGGCGCCCGACAGGCCCGCCGCCAGCACCTCGACCATCAGCGCGATGTTGGCGCCGCGCTGGCCGCCGAAGGCGAGCATTGCGCCCTTCATGGCGGCGGCGGGATCGGTGGTCGGGTTGCCGCTGGCGTCCAGCGCCCAGCCTTCAGGGATCGTCTTGCCCTCCTCGGCCGCTTTGCGGATGTTGACGAAAGCGGTGGCGCTCGACGACTGGTCGATGACCAGCGGCGCCCCGTCGGCGGCGGGGGCGGCAAACGACATCGGGTTGGTGCAGTAGACTGGCTTGACCGAGCCCGAGCCGGCAAGTACGGCCGGGCCGTTGGTGGCGGCGAACGACACCAGCCCGAGTGTTGCCAGCCTTCCGGTGAAATAGCCGAGCGCGCCGCATGTATAGGCGTTCTTCTGCGAGAAGATGGCGACGCCGAACAGCTTTGCCGCCTTGGCGAGGTCGTCGATAGTGCGGTCGAAGCCGGTATGCGCCAGCCCCCGGCGTGCATCGGAGAGATAGACCGCAAGCGCCGGCCGGGTGATCACCGGGTCGGCATTGCCGTCGATGCGTCCGGCTTCCAGCGCCTCGAGATAGTCGATGAAATGCGACAGACCGACCGAGGAAAGCCCTTCGGCCTCGGCTGATATGATCGAAGCAGTGAGCGATTGTGCCGCTTCCTCATTGGCGCCAGCGCCAAGTGCCGCCATCCGGCACAGTCCTTTTGCCTGGTCGAGACTGAGTTGCATGATGGCAATCCTAGGGGAGTAAGGGAATAGGGGAATAGGGGAATGGTGAGCAGTGAATAGCGAATGGGGATGGAATTGTGAACGTGAATAGTGGCTGGCTA
>NZ_RZQY01001026.1:0-1374 GCF_003998575.1 Mesorhizobium sp. M7A.F.Ca.CA.001.10.2.1
TTTCGACGTCGCCATAGAGCAGGTCCATCGAGGCGGCTGGGCGGCTCTTGTCGAGATGGACGCAGCTTTCCGTCAGCACCAGCGTCTTGATGCCGTGCGGAGCAAGCGTATCGGGTGTCACCTCGCCGCCCGGCTTCATGCCGTAATACCAGCCGGCGAAGAAGAAATCCGGCTCGACCGCGACGAGGTTTTCGAGCGTCGGATATTTCGGCGCCAGTTCCGGGATCGAACCCTGCTCGGCCTTGAATTCGGGACCCACCTTGTACCATCCGGTGATGCCGGTCAGGCCGACGATCGACGGCTGCAGTTTCAGCGCGAAAGCCATCTCGGCCATGTTGAGATCCTGGATGACGGCGCGCTTCGGCGGCGCATCGAAGGTCAGCGGCTTGCCGCAGCTGTCGACCGTGACCGGGAAGGCCAGGGCTGTCGAGGCCAGCAGCGAGAAGACAAGCGAAAAGGCCAGGCGTTTCACGGGTTTGCTCCTTGTGGATGGGATTGGGTCGACTACGAGATGGCTTCAATCACGTCGGCGGCGCGGCACGGTTCGGCACATCGAACACCGTCAGTTCGCGGTCTTCGGTCGGATGGCGCAGACGCAGCACATCGATGCCGAAAATCTCGCGGATCAGCTTTTGGGTCAGGGCTTCGCGCGGTGCGGCGAGCGCTTGCAGACGGGCATGGTTCATCACCGCCACCCTGGTGGCGAACGGTGCCACCAGCGCCAGATCGTGCAGCACCGCGATCACCGTCATCTCGAAGCCTGCCACGAGGTCGAGCAGTTCGCCGCGGGCACGCGGGTCGAGATGGTTGGTCGGCTCGTCGAGGAACAGGATTTTTGGCTGCTGGGCGATGGCGCGCGCAAGTTGGGCGCGCTGGCGCTCGCCGCCCGACAGCGAGCCGATGGTGCGGCCAAATAGCGGCAGCAGGCCGGTCCGGCGCAGTGCATCGACGACGATCTCGCGCTCCTCGCTCCTGCGCCGCAGCCCGGCGTGCGGAACCCGGCCAAGCTCGACATAGTCGATCACCGCCAGCCGCGGATCGGGCTGGTCGGTCTGGCCGACCACGGCAATGTGCAGCGCCCGTTCGGCGGCTGAAATCCTGTCCAGGCGGCGCCCGCCGAGCTTCACCTCGCCGGAGCTCGGACGCAGCATGCCCGACAGCATGCGCAGCAGCGTCGTCTTGCCGGCGCCGTTGGGACCGATGATGGCAAGGCGATCGCCGGCGGCCACCGAGAAGCTGACCGCCTGAACCAGATCCCGCCCATTCGCCGTGACGCAGAGGTCACGGGCTTCGAGAAGCGCTACGGTCATCGGCTGCTGCCCGCCGGCTTGCCGGGACGGCAAAGCGTATATACGACGATGCGATGGATGGAGC
>NZ_RZQY01001027.1:0-1364 GCF_003998575.1 Mesorhizobium sp. M7A.F.Ca.CA.001.10.2.1
GGATAGGCACGACGCGAATGCCGTGGTCGAGCGCCTCGCCGACCAGCCGGTAGCCGGGATCGGATACCAGCGGCGTGCCGGCATCGGAGATCAGCGCCACGCTCTGCCCGGCCTGAAGTGCCGATATCAGCTTCAGCCCGGCCTCGCCGGCATTGTGTTCATGGTAGGCCGTGGTGCGGCGGCGAATGCCGTAGCGGTCGAGCAGCACGCGCGACACCCGCGTGTCTTCGCAGGCGACGATGTCGGCAGCGGCCAGCGTCTCCAGCGCGCGCAGCGTGATGTCGGCGAGATTGCCGATCGGCGTCGCCACCAGATAGAGCGCCGGCTCCAATGGCCGTGCCGCGATCTCGGTCTGCCCGACCACATAGCTGCGCTTGCTCGTCTCTGCGGTCACCGATGACTTCTCCATTCAGCCCTGTTTGGCACGGCTGACGCGGGCTTGCAAAAGCTGACGCCGATGTAAGGAATTCGCCTTTCCTTTGCCACAGTGGGGAACCAAACCGGCGTTGGCAGATTAGCCCCCTGATTCCGGAGGAGGACAGGATGGACAGCCTGAAGATACAGGACGCTTTCGAGCCCTACTATGCCGGCCGCAAGCGCGGTGCCGCGCCCAGGGACAAGCGCCTATCTGCCAAGACCGAGCACAGCCTGGCCAAAGAGCGAGCCGTGAGCGCTTTGCCGACCAACGTCAGGCTTTCCGACAACAAACCCGATAGCACGACGGAGCACTGACCGGACGATGCCCAATCGCTTCGATATCTTCATCACCCGTCTTGAAACAAAGAATGCCCGCAACGGCGCGCAACTAGCCTCGATAGGCGACCAGCACCGCGCCCGCCGCGATAAGAGCGACGCCAAGCCAATTCGCTCCGGACAACCGCTCGCCGAGAAAGGCCGCGCCAAACACCGCCACAAGCACGACGCTTAGCTTGTCGATCGGCGCCACCTGCGCCGCATTGCCGATCTTCAGGGCGCGAAAGTAGCAGAGCCATGACGCGCCGGTCGCCAGACCGGACAGGCCTAGGAAAGCCCAAGTCTTTGCCGAGATCGTGGCCGGCGACTGGAACTGGCCGCTGGCAAGCAGGATGGCACCGAGCACGATCAGGATGATGACCGTGCGGATGAAGGTGGCGAAATCGGAATTGATGTTCTCGATGCCAACCTTGGCGAAGATCGCCGTCAGGGCAGCGAACGCAGCTGAGAGCAATGCCCAGAATTGCCAGGAGGATACGGTCAGGTTCATGCCGGTGGCCTTTGCGGATGAGGTCTCAACCGAGATACCGTGAAACGCGTGCCTTCAGAAGTGTAATCCTAAGCTTCGGAGATTGGACGAGGCTTCCCCACCTTCGTCATCCACGGGCGGA
>NZ_RZQY01001028.1:0-1363 GCF_003998575.1 Mesorhizobium sp. M7A.F.Ca.CA.001.10.2.1
CTGCGCGATATCGCCGCCGACGACAGCCTGACTGGTGAGGCCGAGGGCCTGATCAAGGGCGGCAATGACGCGGTCTCCGCCGTCATCACCGCCGCCTCCACCATTGCCGCCGAATTCAGCGCGGTCGACGATCACTATCTCAACGCCCGGACGGACGACGTTCATGCGGTCGGGCGGCAGATCTGCCTCGTGTTGCTGGGGCAGGACGATATCAGCCTCGAAAACATCCCCGAAGGCGCTATCCTGATCGCCGACGACATCGGTGCCTGGGATCTGGCACGCGCGCCGCTGAAGCGTATCGGCGGCGTGGTGTGCGGCCATGGCGGCGCCACTTCGCACATCGCCATCATCGCGCGCTCGCACGGCATTCCGGCCGTGCTCGGCCTTGGCGGCCAGATCAATGCCTTGCGCACCGCGCGAGAGGTCGCGCTCGACGGCAATGCCGGCCATGTGATCATCGACCCCGACGCGGCGACCCGCGCCGATTTCGCCGGCCGCGTCGAAGCGGCGGCAAAGGAGCGCGCCGGCCTGACCATCTTCAAGACGGTGACGCCGAAGCTTGCCGACGGCAGGATCATCGAGATCGCGGCCAATATCGGCTCACTTGAGGAAATCGAAGCGGCGCAAGAGGCTGGCGCCATGGGCATCGGCCTGTTCCGCACCGAGCTTCTGTTCATGCGCCATATGCATCTGCCCTCGGAAGACATGCAGGCCGAGACCTATGCGGCGCTGGCCAAGGCTTTTGCGCCTTATCCGGTCATTGTGCGCACGCTCGACATCGGCGGTGACAAGCCGATTGCCGGCATCGAATTTCCCGACGAGGAAAACCCCTTCCTCGGCTGGCGCGGCATCCGCATGTGTCTCGACCGGCCCGACATCTTCAAGCGCCAACTGCGGGCGCTGCTGCGGGCCGCCGTGCACGGCAACATCAAGGTGATGCTGCCGATGGTGTCCGACCTCTCGGAGGTCAGGCAGACGCGCGTGCTGGTTGATGAATGCACGGCCGAGCTGAAAGCCGAAGGCGTGCCGCACGCATCATTCGATCTCGGCGTCATGATCGAAACCCCGGCCGCCGTGCTGATCGCTCCGGCGCTGGCCAAGGAGGTCGCTTTCTTCTCGATCGGAACCAACGATCTGACCCAGTACATCATGGCCGCCGACCGGCTCAATCCGACCGTCGCCAAGCTCAACGATGTCACCAATCCAGCCGTCATGTCGGCGATCGAAATGACGGCAAAAGCCGGCGTCGCCGCCGGTATCATGGTCGGCATGTGCGGTGAGGCGGCCGGCCGTCCCGATCTCATTGCGACCTTCGTGAAGATGGGACTGACCGAACTGTCGATGAGCCCGGCTTCCATCCAGC
>NZ_RZQY01001029.1:0-1361 GCF_003998575.1 Mesorhizobium sp. M7A.F.Ca.CA.001.10.2.1
TCCGGAAACGGCGGCAACGGAGGGGAATTCTCTGGCGAGAGCGGCAGCAACGGCAGCGATGGCAGTGTGGCCGGCTCCGGCGGAACAGGCGGACTCATCAGCGGTGCCGACGGTGGCGTCGGCAGTTCCGCGGCCACCCTGATCAACGATGGCGGCTCGATCACGGGCGGCGGCGGTGGCGGCGGCGGCGGCTTCCATAGCAACGGCCGCAGCGGCGGCAACGGCGGCGATGGCGTCGCCTCATCGGTAGACAATGCTTCTCTCGCCAACAGCGGTCGTATCGTTGGCGGCGGCGGTGGTGGCGGCGGCGGCATCGTCATGCTGGGTGGCGGCACGATCGACAACAGCGGCACCGTGCAGGGCGGCACGGGGGGCGCCAGCGGCTATGGCGATCCACGCTACCGCGCCGGATCTGGCGGGATCGGCATTGCCGGGGCAGGCCTCACCGTGACCAACAGCGGCACCATCGCCGGTGGATTCTCGATCGACGGCAACGGTCCCCAGGCTCATGCGATCCAGTTCACCGGTGGCGTCAATACGCTGGAACTGCACGCCGGCTCGGTGGTCAGCGGCACTGTGGAGGCCTTCAGCGCGGCCGACACATTCGGCCTCGGCGGTTCGGTCGGCGGTTCCTTCGATCTTTCACAATTGGGCGCGGCGGGCTCTTCCGCCCAGTATCAGGGCTTCGGCATCCTGGAAAAGTCCGGCACCGGCACCTGGACTATTTCCGGCACACCGGGCACGGTCATGGCCTGGTCCGTTACGCAAGGCATCCTCGATCTCGGCGCCACGACGCAGACCGCCACCGGCTTCACGCTGACGGGCGGGGAATTGCGCAACGGCACTCTGAGCACCGCCGGCAGCTTCGCCTTGAGCAACGGCACCGTGTCGGCGCTCCTCGGCGGGACCGGCTCCCTGGTCAAATCCGGCACCGGCACGGTCGTCCTCACCGGCACCAACACCTATTCGGGCGGCACCTTCGTCAACGGCGGCACATTGAGGATCGGCGGCGACTGGGCGCTGGGCGATGTCTCGGGCGCCCTGACCTTGAACGGCGGCGCGCTGCAGGTGACGGGCAATCCCGTCAGCTTCACGCTGGAACGCCAGATAATCCTCGGCGCCAACGGCGGCACCTTCGATGTCGGCGCCGGCAAGAACCTCATCCTCGACGGCGTGGTTTCGGGTGACGGACAACTCGCCAAGACCAGTTCCGGCACGCTGACGCTGACCGGCGCCAACAGCTATTCGGGCGGCACGGCGGTACGCGGCGGCAGCCTTGTCGCGGCGGCGACAGGTGCGCTCGGCGACGGGCCGGTCACCATAAACTCCAACGGAAGCGGGGGATGGGCCAGGCTCTATTT
>NZ_RZQY01000102.1:0-13091 GCF_003998575.1 Mesorhizobium sp. M7A.F.Ca.CA.001.10.2.1
GCGCCACCTGCCGAAATCGAACCGAGCAGCGCACCGACACCGACCGTCTCGCCTTCCTTGGCGGTGATTTCGCTTAAGGTTCCAGCGGCGGCGGCAGGCACCTCCACCGTCACCTTGTCGGTCTCGAGCTCGACCAGCGGCTCGTCGGCGACGATCGCGTCGCCGACCTTCTTGAACCATTTGCCGATGGTCGCTTCGGTGACGGATTCGCCGAGAGTGGGAACGCGGATTTCGGTAGCCATTGTGCCTGTCCGTTTTCTTTCGGTTCTGTTATTCGCCCAGATCTTCTCTATTCGCCGAGCGCGTCTTCGAGCAAGGCGGCGAGCTGGGCGAGATGCTTCGACATCAGTCCGGTCGCCGGCGAGGCGGCGGCCGGACGGCCGGTGTAGCGCACCCGCTGATGCTTGGCATCGATATGCGCCAGCACCCATTCCAGATAGGGGTCGATGAACGACCATGCGCCCATGTTCTTGGGCTCCTCCTGGCACCACACCATCTCGGCATTGCGGAAACGCGACAGTTCGGTGATCAGCGCCTTGGCCGGGAACGGATAAAGCTGCTCGACGCGCAGCAGATAGATGTCGTTGATGCCGCGCTTCTCGCGCTCCTCGTAGAGGTCGTAATAGACCTTGCCCGAACACAGCACGACGCGGCGGATCTTCGAATCCTTGGTCAGCTTGATCGCCTGGCCGGAAAGCAGCTGCGCATCGTCCCACAGCAATCGGTGGAACGAGCTTTCGCCCGAAATTTCCGGCAGCGTCGACACCGCCCGCTTATGGCGCAGCAGCGACTTCGGCGTCATCAGGATCAGCGGCTTACGGAAGTCGCGCTTCAGCTGCCGGCGCAATATGTGGAAGTAGTTGGCCGGCGTCGTACAGTTGGCCACTTGCATGTTATCTTCGGCGCAAAGCTGCAGGAAGCGTTCGAGCCGGGCCGAAGAATGTTCCGGACCCTGGCCTTCATAGCCATGCGGCAGCAGGCAGACGAGGCCCGACATTCTGAGCCACTTGCGTTCACCCGAAGAGATGAACTGGTCGAACACCACCTGGGCACCGTTGGCGAAATCGCCGAACTGCGCTTCCCACAAGGTCAGCGCCTTCGGCTCGGCAAGGCTGTAGCCATATTCGAAGCCCAGCACCGCCTCTTCCGACAGCATCGAGTTGATGACTTCGTAGCCGGCTTGAGCGGCAGACAGATTGTTGAGCGGGATATAGCGGGTCTCGTCGCGCTGGTCGTAGAGCACGGAATGGCGCTGCGAGAAGGTGCCGCGTTCGGAATCCTGCCCCGACAGGCGGATCGGATTGCCGTCGAGCAGGATGGCGCCGAAGGCCAGCGCCTCGGCCGTCGACCAGTCGATGCCTTCGCCCGACTCGATCGCCTGGCGGCGGTTTTCGAGGGAGCGGATGATCGTCTTGTGCGCCTCGAAATCCTTCGGCACCTCGGTCAGCTTCTTGCCGATTTCCTTCAGCGTCTTGACCGGCACGGCGGTCTTGCCGCGCCTTTGTTCGTCCTGGTTGTCGGCCGTGCGCAGGCCAGACCAGGCGCCGTCGAGCCAATCGGCCTTGTTGGGCTTGTAGTGCTGGCCGACTTCCCACTCGGATTCCAGATGCGCTCGCCAGTCGGCCTTGAGCTGGTCGAGCTCGGCCTGGGTGAGGTGACCCTCGGCGATCAGCCGGTCGCCGTAGATCTGCACGGTCGTCTTGTGGGTGCGGATGTTGCGGTACATGATCGGCTGGGTGAAGGCCGGCTCGTCGCCCTCATTGTGGCCGAAGCGGCGGTAGCAGAACATGTCGACCACAACAGGCTTGTGGAACTTCATGCGGAATTCGATCGCCACCTTGGTGGCGTGCACCACGGCTTCCGGATCGTCGCCATTGACGTGGAAGATCGGCGCTTCGATCATCTTGGCGACGTCGGACGGATAGGGCGACGAGCGCGAGAAGCGCGGATTGGTTGTGAAGCCGATCTGGTTGTTGATGATGAAATGCAACGTGCCGGCGACGCGGTGGCCGCGCAGGCCGGACAGGCCGAGGATTTCCGCGATCACGCCCTGGCCGGCAAAGGCGGCATCGCCATGCAGCAAGAGCGGCAGCACCTTGGCGCGCTCTTCCAGCGGCACGATTTCCTCGCGGCTGCGGCCGAACAGATAATCCTGCTTGGCGCGCGCCTTGCCCATCACCACCGGATCGACGATTTCCAGATGCGAGGGATTGGCGGTCAGGGACAGATGCACCTTGTTGCCGTCGAACTCGCGGTCCGACGAGGCGCCGAGATGGTACTTGACGTCGCCCGAACCCTCGACCTCGTCGGGTGCGGCCGAGCCGCCCTTGAACTCGTGGAAGATGGCGCGGTGCGGCTTGGCCATCACCTGGGAAAGCACGTTCAGCCTTCCGCGATGCGCCATGCCGAGCACGATCTCTTTCATGCCGAGCTGGCCGCCGCGCTTGACGATCTGCTCCAGCGCCGGGATCAGCGCTTCACTGCCATCGAGGCCGAAGCGCTTGGTGCCCTTGTACTTGACGTCGATGAACTGCTCAAAACCTTCGGCCTCGACCAGCTTCTGCAGGATCGCCTTCTTGCCGGTGGCGGTGAAGGTGATCTCCTTGTCGGCACCTTCGATGCGGGCCTGGATCCAGGCCTTTTCCTCGGGGTCGGAAATATGCATGAACTCGACGCCGAGCGTCGAGCAATAGGTGCGCGTCAGGATTTCCAGCATCTGCCGGATGGTGCCGAATTCGAGCCCGAGCACATTGTCGAGGAAGATCGGCCGGTCATAGTCGGCAGCGGTGAAGCCGTAATTTTCCGGCGACAGCTCGTTGTAGTCCTCGAGCGGTTTGGCGATGCCGAGCGGGTCGAGATTGGCATGCAGATGGCCGCGCATGCGGTAGGCGCGGATCATCATGATGGCGCGCACCGAATCGCGCGTCGCCTGATGCACGTCGGCGTCGGACAGGACGACGCCGTTGGTGACCGCCTTGTCCTTGACTTTCTTTTCGATCGTCTTCTCGACGATACCCCAATTGCCGTCGAGCGCCGACACCAGTTCGCCATTGGCCTGCAGCGGCCAGGAGGGCTTGGCCCATGAGGCACCCTTGGCATTCCTGCGCACATCGCCGGCATCGTCCTTCAGCCCGGCAAAGAACTCCTGCCATTCGGGATTGACCGAGGCTGGATCGTCTTCATAGGCGGCATAGAGCGCATCGATGTAATCGGCGTTGCCGCCGTAAAGGAAAGAGGTGAGCGAAAATTGGTCGTTGGCCTGATCTTGTCTTGCCATTTTTGTCCGCGGAGCCCGGCTCCGTCTCCTGTTTTTGGAGGGAGTAGGGGAATAAGGGAATAGGGGAGTAGCGCTTTTTGCCGCTGCTATTTTCCCTACTGCCCTACTCCCCTATTCCCTTAACCTTTGATCGCCTCGACCAGTGTCGTGCCCAGCCTTGCCGGCGAGGGCGATACCTTGATGCCGGCCGATTCCATCGCCGCGATCTTGTCTTCGGCGCCGCCCTTGCCGCCGGAGATGACCGCGCCGGCGTGGCCCATGGTGCGGCCGGCCGGCGCCGTGCGCCCGGCGATGAAGCCGGCCATCGGTTTCTTGCGGCCACGTTTGGCTTCGTCCTTGAGGAACTGCGCGGCGTCTTCCTCGGCCGAACCGCCGATCTCGCCGATCATGATGATCGACTTGGTCTCCTCGTCGGCGAGGAACATCTCGAGCACGTCGATGAACTCGGTGCCCTTGACGGGGTCGCCGCCGATGCCGACGGCGGTGGTCTGGCCGAGGCCGACATTGGTGGTCTGGAACACTGCCTCATAGGTAAGCGTTCCCGACCGCGAAACAACGCCGACCGAGCCCTTGCGGAAGATGTTTCCGGGCATGATGCCGATCTTGCATTCGTTGGGCGTGAGCACGCCCGGGCAGTTCGGCCCGATCAGCCGCGAGGTCGAGCGGTCGAGCCTGGCCTTGACCCTGATCATGTCCATCACCGGTATGCCTTCGGTGATGCAGATGATCAGCGGGATCTCGGCCTCGATCGCTTCGAGGATGGCTTCGGCGGCACCCGCCGGCGGCACATAGACGACCGAAGCGTTGGCGCCGGTCTTTTCCTTGCCCTCGGCGACGGTGGCGAAGATCGGCAGGCTTTCACCCTTGGCGCCGGTCCACGTCTCGCCACCCTTCTTGGGATGGATGCCGCCGACCATTTTCGTGCCGTGATAAGCCAGCGCCTGCTCGGTGTGGAACGTACCGGTCTTGCCGGTCAGGCCCTGCACCAGCACCTTGGTGTTCTTGTCGACGAGGATGGACATGGGAGCCCTTTTCTAAAAACCGTTGATCGAGGAAAACATGGTCAGAGCCGCTTCAGGTCAGCGACCGTGAGGTCGCTCTTGGCATTGCCGGTGTTGAGCGTCGTCGCCGGCTCGAACATCAGCACGACCGGTTCCGCGGTGAGCGAACGCGGCCGGTGCTCGACACCGCGCGGCACGACGATGAAGTCGCCCTCGCCGAGTTCGACCGGACCGTCGCGGAAATCGATGGCGATGCGCCCGCGCAGCACGAGGAAGGCTTCGTCCTCATTGTCATGCGCGTGCCAATCGAAGACCTCGCCGAACTTGGCGACCTTCGCCTGGCTGTCGTTGACGTCGCCGGCGATATGCGGATCGAAGACCTTCTTGATCTTTTGATCCGCCGCCTCGACCAAGTTTATCTTGCGCGGAGGCATCCGCTCAGCCCTTTACCGCCGCCACGATCTTCTTGGCTGCATCGTCGAGATCGTCGGCCGACACGACGTTGAGGCCGCTGTCGTTGATGATCTTCTTGCCGAGCTCGGCATTGGTGCCCTCCAGACGCACCACCAGCGGCACTTCCAGTCCGACTTCCTTGACCGCGGCAATGACGCCCTCGGCAATGATGTCGCACTTCATGATGCCGCCGAAGATGTTGATCAGGATACCCTTGACCGCCGGATCCCGGGTGATGATCTTGAACGCCGCCGTGACTTTTTCCTTGGATGCGCCGCCACCGACATCGAGGAAGTTGGCGGGCTCGGCACCATAGAGCTTGATGATGTCCATCGTCGCCATGGCGAGGCCGGCGCCGTTGACCATGCAGCCGATATTGCCGTCGAGCGCGACATAGGCGAGGTCGTATTTCGACGCCTCGATCTCCTTCTCGTCCTCTTCGGTGGTGTCGCGCAGTTCGAGCACGTCAGGGTGGCGGAACAGCGCGTTGTTGTCGAACGACACTTTCGCGTCGAGCACGCGCAGCCGGCCGTTCTTCATGACGATCAGCGGGTTGACCTCGAGCAGGCTCATGTCCTTTTCGACGAAGGCTTTGTAGAGGATCGGGAACAGCGTATCGCCGTCCTTGGCAGCATCGCCGTCGAGCTTCAGCGCACCGTTGAGCGCCTTCAGGTCGGCCGATGTGACGCCTTTTTCCGGATCGATGGCGACAGTGATGATCTTCTCCGGCGTGTCATGCGCGACCGCTTCGATGTCCATGCCGCCCTCGGTCGAGACGACGAAGGCGATGCGGCCGACCGAACGGTCGACCAGGATCGACAGATAGAGCTCGCGTTCGATGTCAGCGCCGTCCTCGATATAGAGGCGGTTGACCTGCTTGCCGGCCGGGCCGGTCTGCTTGGTCACCAGTGTGTTGCCCAGCATCTCGTTGGCGTTGGCGACGACGTCGGCCACCGATTTCGCCAGCCGCACGCCGCCCTTGGCGTCCGGGCCGAGTTCGGTGAATTTGCCCTTGCCGCGGCCGCCGGCATGGATCTGGCTCTTCACCACATAAAGCGGGCCCGGCAGCGCCTTGGCGGCGGCTTCCGCTTCGCTCGCCTTGAACACCGGCACGCCTTCGGCCACGGGCGCGCCAAAGCTCTTCAGCAGCGCCTTGCCCTGATACTCATGGATGTTCATCTGGAAGGTCTCCGGATCGACTGGGGGTTCACTTGCTGGAGATTCATTTGGAGGCGAGTTGCGGCGCGATCTTGACGCAGGCCTCGGTCAGACCCTGCACCGTCGCCACCGAGGAGTCGAACATCTTCTGCTCGCTCTTGTTGAGCTCGATCTCGATGATACGCTCGACGCCGCCGGCGCCGATCACCACGGGAACGCCGACATAGGTGTTCTTGACGCCATACTGGCCGGAGAGATACGCCGCGCAGGGCAGCACGCGCTTCTTGTCCTTGAGATAGGCTTCGGCCATCGAGATCGCCGAAGCGGCCGGCGCGTAATAGGCCGAACCGGTCTTGAGCAGGCCGACGATCTCGGCGCCGCCGTCGCGGGTGCGCTGCACGATCTGGTCGAGCTTTTCCTTCGAGGTCCAGCCCATCTTGATGAGATCGGGCAGCGGAATGCCCGATACCGTCGAATAGCGGATCATCGGCACCATGGAATCGCCGTGGCCGCCGAGCACGAACGCGGTGACGTCCTCGACCGAGACCTTGAATTCCTCCGCCAGGAAATAGCGGAAGCGCGCGCTGTCGAGCACGCCGGCCATGCCGACGACATGGCTGTTGGGCAGTCCTGAGAACTTCTGCAGCGCCCAGACCATGGCGTCGAGCGGGTTTGTGATGCAGATGACGAAGGCCTTCGGCGCATACTTCTTCAGCCCGGCGCCCACCTGTTCCATGACCTTGAGATTGATGCCCAAAAGGTCGTCGCGGCTCATGCCGGGCTTGCGCGGCACGCCGGCGGTGACGATGCAGACATCGGCGCCTTCGATGCCGGCATAGTCGTTGATGCCGGTGAGCCTGGAGTCGAAGCCATCGACCGGCGACGACTGCGCGATATCGAGCCCCTTGCCCTGCGGGATACCTTCGGCAATATCGAACAGCACCACGTCGCCGAGGTCCTTGAGGCCGATCATGTGAGCGAGCGTGCCGCCGATCATGCCAGAGCCGATAAGCGCTATCTTGTTGCGTGCCATGTGAGGATGTTTTCCCTTTGTCGGTGACGACGTCTCAAATCTCTGGTGACTTGATGGCGGCGTCGAAGAAGAGGCCGGAATGCTGCGGGGAACCGCGAATTTTCGCCGCACCCAATAGCCCCGGCACGGAAAAAATTCAAACGATTATTTTGGTGTCAGTATTTTCAATCGGTTAGATCACTTGGGATTTACGTAAACGTCAAAGTTTGTAAGCCGACTTTGGAAGAAATAACCGATGAAGACGGAAATCGTAAGGCCGAATGCGGGCGATGACACCCTTGTGATGCGGGTAACCGAGGAGGTTCGAGTTGTAGACGTCGGCGGGACAGCGCCCCCCCTCTGTCCTGCCGAGGGAGGGGACACGAAGGATTGCTACCGACGGATTCTCTGGAAATTCAGGCCTGCGCCTGCTGTGCCCCTGGCGCCGGCTTCCCCTTCTGCCGCGCCGCCCAATCCTCCAGCCAGTCGCGGCTTTGCATCTCGATCAGCCGCGATGCGGTGCGCTCGAACTCGAAGACTTCGACGCCGCGCTTGGCTGCATAAAGCGCTTGCGGCGGCGCATCGGCGCTCATCACCAGCCGCACATGATGGTCGTAGAGCGTGTCGATCAGAAGGATGAAGCGCTTGGCCTCGTTGCGCTTGCCTTCGCCGAGCACCGGGACATGGTCGATAAAAATGGTTGAGAAGCGACCGGCGATCGCCAGGAAATCGCGCGCGCCAAGCGGCTTTTCGCAGAGATCGGCAAAGGAGAACCGCGCCGCATCGCCCGCCGCGCGCGGCACGATCACCTGCCGTCCTTTGAGGGCAATCGATGTCTCGGCGGTCGGCGCGCCCCGCGTCATGGCTTGCCAGGCCTCGTCGAGTAGCTGGTCCGCCGCCGCATCGGCCGGCGTGACATAGACCGGTGTCCGGGCGAGCTTTTCCAGCCGGTAGTCTTTGTCGGCATCGAGCGCCAGCACCTGTGTGTGCCGCTCCAGTATGCCGATAAAGGGCAGGAAAAGCTGGCGGTTCAGCCCGTCGCTGTAGAGGTTTTCCGGCGCCACATTCGAGGTGGCGACCAGCACCACGCCGCTGGCAAACAGCGCCGAAAACAACCTGGACAGGATCATCGCGTCGGCAATGTCGGTGACCGAGAACTCGTCGAAGCACAGCACCCAGGCTTGCTCGGCAAGGGCCTTGGCCACCGGCGGGATCGGATCGTCTTCCCTGACGTCGCCATTCTTGCGCGCCTGCCGGTGCTTCTGGATACGGTCCTGCACGTCGGCCATGAAGTCGTTGAAGTGGACGCGGCGCTTGCGCCGCACCGGCAGCAAGTCGAAGAACATGTCCATCAGCATGGTCTTGCCGCGACCGACGCCGCCATGGATGTAGAGGCCTTTGACGGCCTCATCCGTCTCGCGCTTGCGGGCGAACAGCCAGCCCAGCGCGCTCGACTTATGCGCCAGCCGCTTGGCCGAAATCTCATCGGTCAGCCGGTCGAGTGCCGCAACGATCCGTTCCTGCGCCGGATCGCGGTCGATCGTACCGGTTTCCACCAGATGGTCGTAGCGCTGCCTGACGGTCGCATGGGTCTGGAGGCCGTCACGCAGATGCATCGGTCACGTCGTTCTGGAGCAATTCCGGGAACCGGAATTGCGTAAAACAAAAACTATCTCGTAAGCGAAATCGGCTGGCCGTTGGAAGTCTGGCCGTCGAATTTCGAGCCGCCCGAGGAATAGAGCCGCGCCAGCGCACCGCCGCTCTCGTCATAGAGCGTCAGCTGTTTGCCGGCGACGTTCCACGACTTGATGCCGTCCATCGGCGCCGGGCAATGCAGCGGCCCGGCGCGGAAGCCGGCGCCGAATTTGGTCTGCGGTGTCGCCACCTTGCAGCTCTGGCCCGCAACGCTGGCGTTCCAGACACCGGCGACGCTGGCGGCGGTCACGTCCGAAGCGCCGGCCGGCGCCGAGCCGTCCGAAGGCAGCGCGGCGACCTGGGTGTTCGCCGGCGCGGTCGGGAATTGCGAAGGGTCGGTGGTGCCGGGCGATGCCGGCGGCGGCAGTTGGTTCGCCGTCACCTTGCCGGCGGGCGCGGCCTCCAGCGGTGCCGGCTGCTGGTCATCCATCGAGGAAAAACGTGAGGTCGAACAGCCACTCGCAACGAGCGCCGCCAGCGATACGGCCACCAGACCGGTTTTCGAAAAAGTCATTCCAACCTCCGTCGGATCCGGCTGGGGGGAAGCCGTCCGCACAATCTCACCCCCACCAAGATGGAGAAGGTGGCGAAATTTCAACCCGATATGGTTAAAATACAGTTTGCAGCAAGAATTGTTGCAAATTTATCGCAATCGCGACGGCTGACCGTTTGTCGCGCGTCGCTTGGGAATTCCGGTCAACACTTCGTCGGTGGACGCTTGCGCGAACCGCCTTAGCGCCTATGTCTGGAAAACGAAACCCTGCTGGAGCCGCAAATTGGCCGCGAGAAAGACTGCCGCCAATCGCTATTACAGCGGCCCGCCCAGCGACCATTTCGACGGCGCATTGTTCTTCAATCCCGACGGCCGGCCACCCGGCCGTTTCGCCGACCTGCTGAAATGGCAGTTGAATGGCCAGCGCTCGAAATGGCCGGCGAGCGATGCAAGCCCCTTTCCGCAGGCGAAACCGACGGCTCGGGTCGAGGGCGCCGCGCTGGAAGTGACCATGGTTGGTCATTCCACCTTGCTGGTCCAGACGGCCGGTCTGAACATTCTTACCGATCCGGTGTGGTCGCTGCGCGCGTCGCCGCTTTCCTTCGCCGGACCAAAACGCATCAATGCGCCAGGCATCGCCTTTGCCGACCTGCCGCCGATCGACCTCGTGCTGGTCAGCCACAACCATTACGACCATCTCGACCTCGCCACGTTGAAGCGGCTGAAGGCCGGCCACGACCCGCTGGTGCTCACTCCGCTCGGGAACGACGCCATCATCGAAGCCGCCGTGCCCGGCATGCGACTGTCGGCGCATGACTGGGGCGACAGGGTCGGGATCGGCGATGGCGCCGCCGTCCATGTCGAGCCGGTGCATCACTGGTCGGCGCGTGGCGCCCGCGACCGGCGCATGGCGCTGTGGGCCGGCTTCGTCGTCGAAACGCCTGACAGCAAGCTCTATTTCGCCGGCGATACCGGCTTTCACAATGGCATCAACTACCGGCTGATGGCTGAGAAACATGGCGGTTTCCGCTTCGCCATCCTGCCGATCGGCGCCTATGAGCCGCGCTGGTTCATGGCGCCGCAGCACCAGAATCCGGAGGAGGCGGTGCAAGGCATGACGCTGTGCAATGCCGCCCATGCCGCCGGCTGTCATTGGGGCACCTTCCAGCTCACCGACGAGCCGATCGACGAGCCTGCGCGCAAATTGACCGAGGCGCTTGACGATCAAGGCATCCCGCGCGAGCGCTTTCGCGCCTTGCGGCCGGGCGAGGTCTGGGATGTGCCGGAGCACATAGCGCCCTGATCCGCATCGGTTTCGACGGAACCCCAGCGCGGCAACCGCGTTTTCAAGTGGTTGAAAAATCTGTCGGTTTGCGAGGCATTGCCATGCTCAAATGGATCATCATTCTCCTGATCGTCGCCGCCGCAGCCAGCCTGCTCGGCATGCCGGCGCTGGCAGGTGCCGCCGCCACCGGCGCGCGGATCCTTATCGGCATCGTTCTGATCATCTTCCTGCTGGTGGTGCTGGGCATTTTCGCCGTCACGTGAGTCCGGCGCTTTCGCCGTGACCAAGCGGCTGCGCACTGGTAATTCCTGCCCGTTTCCGCCATATAGCGCCAAACGGACACGGATTTCCGGAGCAATGGCCAGCACTGCCCCTTTCGCCAAGATGAACGGCATCGGCAACGAGATCATCGTTGCCGATATGCGCGGCCGTGCCGATCGAGTGACGGGGGCGGCGGCGATTGCGCTGAACGCCGATGCCGCGACCAGCTTCGACCAGATCATGGCGATCCACGACGCAAGGACGCCGGGCACCGCCTTTTTCATCGACATATTGAATTCCGACGGAACTGGCGCGCAGGCCTGCGGCAATGGCATGCGCTGCGTCGTCCAGGCGCTCGCCGCCGAGACCGGCCAGAAGATCTTCACCTTCGAAACCGTGGCGGGCATCCTCAATGCGCGCGAACATGCCGACGGCTCGATCTCGGTCGATATGGGCACGCCACGCTTCGGCTGGCAGGATATCCCGCTGGCCGAGGAATTCCGCGACACCCGCATGATCGAGCTGCAGATCGGCCCGATCGACGCGCCGGTGCTGCATTCCCCCTCGGTCGTCTCGACGGGCAATCCGCACGCCATCTTCTGGGTCGACAATGACGTCTGGTCCTATGAGCTCGACCGCTTCGGCCCGCTGCTCGAGAACCATCCGATGTTCCCCGAGCGCGCCAACATCACCATCGCTCAGGTTACTTCGCCCGAAACCATGATCATCCGCACCTGGGAGCGCGGCGCCGGACTGACCAAGGCCTGCGGCTCGGCCGCCTGCGCGGCCGTGGTGGCCGCGGCCCGCACCAACCGGACCGGCCGCAGCGTTAGCCTGTTGACGCCAGGCGGCGGTACGCTGCATGTCGAATGGCGCGACGATGACCATGTGGTGCTGACCGGCGCCGCCGAATGGGAATTTTCCGGCAGCTTCGACCCGTCGAACGGGACATGGGCCCGCGACACCGAAAGCGCGGCCTGATGTCCGCTCTGCCCAAGAGCCCGGTGTCCAAGGGCATCGATGTCGTCACCTTCGGCTGCCGGCTCAACACCTATGAATCGCAGGTGATGCGCCGCGAGGCTGAAAGTGCCGGTCTGGGCGCGCTGGAAGGCGGCGCTTTGATCTTCAACACCTGCGCCGTGACAGGCGAAGCAGTGCGCCAGGCCAAGCAGGCGATCCGCAAGGCCCGCCGCGACAACCCACGGGCACGCATCATCGTCACCGGCTGCGCCGCGCAGACCGAGCCTGAAAAATTCGCCGCCATGGACGAGGTCGATCTCGTGCTTGGCAATGAAGAGAAGCTGAACGCCAATTCCTATCGCGCGCTGCCGGATTTCGGCGTCAACGACACCGAGAAGGCGCGCGTCAACGATATCTTTTCGGTGCGTGAGACCGCAGGCCACATGGTCGACGCCATCGAGGGCCGGGCGCGCGCCTTCGTCCAGGTGCAGAATGGCTGCGACCACCGCTGCACCTTCTGCATCATTCCCTACGGCCGCGGCAATTCGCGCTCGGTGCCGATGGGCGCCGTGGTCGAGCAGGTCAAGCGGCTCGCCGGCAACGGCTATGCCGAGATCGTGCTGACCGGCGTCGACATGACATCATTCGGCGCCGATCTGCCGGGGGCGCCGAAGCTCGGCAAACTGGTGAAAACAATCCTGAAACAGGTGCCCGACGTGAAGCGGCTGCGGCTGTCGTCGATCGATTCGATCGAAGCTGACGACGATTTGCTCGATGCCATCGCCACCGAGCCCAGGCTGATGCCGCATCTGCATCTGTCGCTGCAATCGGGCGACGACATGATCCTGAAGCGGATGAAGCGAAGGCACCTACGCGATCAGTCGATCCGCTTCTGCGAGGATGTGCGCAAGCTGCGCCCCGGTATCGTCTTTGGCGCCGACATCATCGCCGGCTTCCCGACCGAGACCGACGAAATGTTCGAGAACTCGGAAAAAATTGTCGAGGAGTGTGGCCTGACCCATCTCCACGTCTTCCCCTTCAGCCCACGCGAAGGCACGCCCGCCGCGCGCATGCCGCAGCTCCGCCGCGAGGTCGTCAAGCAGCGCGCCGCCCGGCTGCGTGCCGCCGGTGAAGCTGCCTATTTCAGGCATCTGTCGTCGCTCACCGGAACGCGCCAGTCGATCCTGATCGAGCGCGACGGCCTTGGCCGCACCGAGGGTTTTACGCTTGCCGCACTCGGCACGGGCGCACCGGGTGAGATCGTCGAGGCTGAGATATCAGGCCACGATGGTAGCAGGCTGATCGCGGCGCCCCTTGCCGCCCGCGCCGCCTGAGAACGCAAAGCATGGCTGGTTTTTTCAAGAAGATATTTTCGTTCGGCAAGAAAGAGGTTGTCGAGGAGCGGATCGACGAGACCGCCCCGCTGCCGCCGATCAAATGGGAAGCACTCGATGCGCTGAAGCCGGCGGCCGAACAGGTCGTTCCGGAGTTCTTGA
>NZ_RZQY01001030.1:0-1360 GCF_003998575.1 Mesorhizobium sp. M7A.F.Ca.CA.001.10.2.1
CTCAAGATGGGCGCCGACGATTTCATCCGCAAGCCCTTCTCGCAGCGCCTGCTGGTCGAGCGGGTGCGCGCCGTGCTGCGCCGCGCCAGTGCCCGCGAGGCTGCCGCCAAGACGCCAAGCCAGCAGGCCCGCTCGCTCGAGCGCGGCCAACTCGTCATGGACCAGGAGCGCCACACCTGCACCTGGAAAGGCGAGCCGGTGACGCTCACCGTCACCGAGTTCCTGATCCTGCATTCGCTGGCGCAGCGTCCAGGCGTCGTAAAAAGCCGTGATGCGCTCATGGATTCGGCTTATGATGAACAGGTCTATGTCGACGACCGCACCATCGACAGCCACATCAAGCGGCTGCGCAAGAAGTTCAAGGCCGTCGACGACGACTTCGAGATGATCGAAACCCTTTACGGAGTCGGATACCGGTTCCGCGAAGCATAAGTAGCAGGGCCTGCTATTCGATGGCAGTGGAAGCACAGCGAACAAGACCGGCGGGCGCCTCCAGGCGGCCGTCGCGGATCATGCCGTCCTTCGTGTCGAAGATCACGGTGCCGATGCGCCGTTTCCTTGGCCATCATATCTTTTCCAGCCTGACACGGCGTATCCTGTTCCTCAACCTTGCCGGCCTTGCCGTCCTGGTGACCGGCATCCTCTATCTCAACACCTTCCGAGACGGGCTGATCGACGCCCGCGTCGAAAGCCTGATGACCCAGGGCGAGATCATCGCCGGCGCGATCGCCGCGTCGGCGACGGTCGAGACGGATTCGATCAGCATCGACCCGGAAAAGCTGCTTGAACTGCAGGCCGGCGAAAGCCTGGGGCCGGGCTCCGACCAACTCGACAACCTCGACTTCCCGATCAACCCGGAGCGGGTCGCCCCGGTGCTGCGAAGGCTGATCTCGCCGACCAGGACCCGCGCCCGCATCTATGACCGCGACGCCAATCTGCTGCTCGATTCACGCCACCTCTATTCGCGTGGCCAGATCCTGCGCTACGACCTGCCGCCGGTTGAGGAGGAAGAGCCCGATCTGGTCGAGCGCATCCAGAAATTCGTCTTCGACTTCTTCCGCAACACCGAGCTGCCGGTCTATCACGAGCAGCCGGGCGGCAATGGCGCCGCTTTCCCGGAAGTGGTCAAGGCACTCACCGGCAGCCCGTCGACCATCGTGCGCGTCAGCGAGCAGGGGGAGCAGATCGTTTCGGTGGCGGTGCCGATCCAGCGCTTTCGTGCCGTCCTGGGCGTGCTGATGCTGTCGACCGAAGGCGGCGACATCGACAAGATCGTCGCCGCCGAGCGCAAGGCGATCCTGCGCGTCTTCGGTATCGCGGCCCTTGTCACCGCCATCCTGTCGATGCTGCTTGCCTCCAC
>NZ_RZQY01001031.1:0-1359 GCF_003998575.1 Mesorhizobium sp. M7A.F.Ca.CA.001.10.2.1
GGGTGGTGGCGGTTCTTCAGGAAGCTGGTGAGACATATCATGGCAACACGACCAATCAGCCCGCAGGATCATGAGCGCATCGCAACCACGATCCGCGCCGCCGAGGAGAAAACCGACGGCGAGATCTACTGCGTCGTGGCGCATGCCAGCGACGGCTATTTCTTCCCGGCCGCCTTCATGGCGACCGTGTGCATGCTGATCGTCAGCCTGGCGGTCGGCTACGGTCTGGAGGCCTGGTGGCTGTCGATCCGGCTGCCGCATTTCGTCCTCGCCCAGCTCCTGGCGCTTGCCTGCGTGCTGGCCTTGTTGTGGGCGCTGCCCGGCCTGCGCATCCATCTGGTGCCGAGGCGGCTGCGCTACCAGGCGGCGCACGCCAACGCGAGCAAGCAGTTCCTTGCCCGCAACGTCCACCGCACCACGGCGCGCACCGGCGTGCTGGTCTTCGTCTCGATCGCTGAACGCTACGCCGAAGTGGTTGCCGATTCGGGCATCGACGCCAAGGTCGGCCAGCATGTCTGGGACGGTGTCGTGCGCGACCTTACCGCGCATGCCGGCGACGACCGGCTTGCCGACGGCTTCGTCAAGGCGATCGAGCAGGTGGGTGCGGTGCTGGCCGAGCATTTCCCGGTCACGGTGGGCGACAGCAACGAACTTGACGACCATCTCGTCGAAATCTGAAAGCCCGCCTGCAAACGCTACTCAGCCGGACGCCTGACGCGGTTTTCTGCGCTTCCGGCTTTCGCCGACCGAAGCACTCACTCATAAGCGGCCTTGGCAGGCAGGCTTCGGCCGGCGTAGGCCGGTGCTCACGTGCAAAACAACGCTCCTCTCCGGTTCTCGAAGGCCACGCCATCCGCCTCGGCTGAGCGCGTTTTCAAGCAGGCTTTGCCTGATCTCATCAGTGCCATGATCGCCTGTGAGAAAGCAGCCGGCGGGCCGCCGGGACTCTTGCAATCGGGCGATGCGGGTTTATGGTTAACAAATCATGAATACGCTGACGATCGACATCCGGAAAGCCGACCCGCGCGATGCCAGTGCCATCGCCGAGGTGCATCTGGAGGCCTGGCGCGGCGCCTATTCCGGCATCATTCCGCACCGCACCCTGACATCGATGATCAACCGTCGAGGTGCCGACTGGTGGGCGAATGCGATTCGCCGCGCCGCCACTGTTCTGGTGGTCGAGATCGGCGGAAAGATCGCCGGCTATGCGACGATCGGCAAGAACCGCGCCCGTGAACTCAGGCAGCAAGGCGAAATCTACGAATTGTACCTGCGGCCGGAATATCAGGGCATCGGGCTCGGCAGCCGCCTGTTTTCGGCAGCCAAGGCGCGGTTGGCCGATCACGGGCTGAAAGGCAT
>NZ_RZQY01001032.1:0-1359 GCF_003998575.1 Mesorhizobium sp. M7A.F.Ca.CA.001.10.2.1
CGTCAAGGCAGTTGCGGCGCGGGAAGGCGGGTGCCGCATCCTCGATCTTGGCACCGGCACCGGCGCCATTGCGCTGGCGCTGCTCAGCGTCGTACCGACGGCTAGCGCCACCGGCGTCGATCTGTCCGCAGGTGCGCTGGCGACGGCGGCCAGTAATGCCGGGAAACTGGGTCTTGCAGACCGGTTCACGGCGCTGCAGTCGGACTGGTTCGAAAAAGTTTTCGGCCGGTACCATGTAATCGCCGCAAACCCTCCCTATATAACCACCGAAGACATTGGAAATCTGCAGGACGAAGTCCGCAATTTCGACCCGCGCCTGGCCCTGGATGGCGGCGCGGACGGTCTGAACCCCTACAGAACCATCGCTGCGGAAGCGGCAAGGTTTTTGGAAACTGAAGGCAGGATTGCGGTCGAGATCGGCCATACGCAACGCAACGAGGTCTGCGAGATATTCGCTGCAGCCGGCTACGTGTCGGGCGGTGCTTTTCGTGACCTCGGCGGAAATGACAGGGTTATTGTCTTTGAAAGGATAAAGCCTTGACGCAGTGCAAAAAAGCGCTTGGCAATGCCGGGGAATGCGGCTAGGGTCGCCTTAACCGGATGAGACGAAGCAGGCAGTGCTCTTAGTGATTCGGTTTTCCTTGGAAATAGCTGCCTTCTTGCGCAAACGATGCCCAAGCTTCGTGCGGGAATCGTCCGGCAAGTGATGTAACCGGAACAGGATGGCACGTGGCGCCAACGCAATCGATGCGGGCGAACGCCGGTGAAGAGACGAAACGGCTGGCTGCATGAGCGCCTCCGTTCGTGAAGAGTTTTTCGAAAATTTCAAAATGAAGAGAGTTTGATGAGGCCACAACAGCAGAACAGGCGCATGCGCGGTCGCAATAATAATGGCGGCGGCGGTGGTAACAATAACAACAACAATAACAACAACAACCGCAAGGGGCCTAATCCCCTGACGCGCAACTACGAGAGCAATGGCCCGGATGTGAAGATCCGCGGTTCGGCTCAGCAGATCGCCGAAAAGTACGCCACCCTTGCCCGCGATTCTCACAGCTCCGGCGACCGGGTCATGGCGGAGAACTATCTCCAGCACGCCGAGCATTACAATCGCATCATCGCGGCCGCACAGGCGCAGATGCCGATCCAGAACGCGCAGCAGAATCGTGATGATTTCGACGATGACGGCGACGAGGACCGCGACGATTTCGACAATGGCGGCAACAACAGCAACACTGTTTCCGATGCCCAGATCCCGGTGATCAACCATGGCGCCGGCCCGCAGCCGGTCATCGAAGGGACGCCGGCCGAGGTTGCGCTCAACCGGGAAGGTGGCCGCGAGGCCCGTGATAATAATGG
>NZ_RZQY01001033.1:0-1355 GCF_003998575.1 Mesorhizobium sp. M7A.F.Ca.CA.001.10.2.1
GATGAAGCGCGAGCGGCCGGTGGCTGCCTGCAGCACGCGCACCGCGCAGTCATTGGCATCCGACCCGGAATGGCCGAACCAGACGCGTCGTTCGCCTTCTCCGGGCGTAATCGCCAGCAGCCGCTCCGCCAGCGATACGGCGGGCTCGTTCGGGTAGAGCAGCAGGCTGGCGCCCGCCATGTCGCGGATCGACGTCTCGACCGCTTCGACTATTGCCGGATGGCCGTAGCCGAGCACCGCCGGACCGGCCGATCCCGACAGGTCGAGCAAGGAGCGGCCGCCTTCCTCGATCAGCCGGTTGCCCCGGCCGCCGATGACGCTGAGCGGGGAGAAACGCAGCTTGCCGATCTGGGCGATGGTCGCGGCATCACGTTCGCGCAGGCTGAGATTGCTCACGACACGGATTCCGTTTCGAGCGCCGGCAGTGCCGCCGCCAGCCGGTCCGCCCATTCCTCGATGCCGGACCGTGTCGACAAAAGGTCCTGCCGGATCTCGACGAGGACGGCGGGGATGCCGCGATCATCGCCATGAATGGGCACGGCGTAATCGGCGTCGCGGCTGATCACATAGGGCACGTTGGCCGCGACATTGAGCCCGGCGTCGGTGCGCAGGCCCGAAAGGATCGTTTCTGCGAGATCTCTTGCTTGGTCGTGCAGCACGCCGGCATGCCAGGGTCTGCTGACACCGAGGAAGACCGGCGTGAAGGAATGGATCGTCACGATCCGGGTCTGCCGGCCTGCTTGCGCCCGGCGGTCAAGATACGCAGTCACCCGGTCATGAAACGGCGAAAAGATGATCTCGGCGCGCCGGATCCGCTCCGCCGAATCGATGCCGACATTGCCGGGAATGTCGGTGTCTTCCGACAGCACCGGAATGCTGCCTGGCGTGCCCAGTGGCCGGTTGAGGTCGATCAGCAGCCGCGAGTAACCGCTGAGGAAGGCCGGTGCATCGAGCTTCGACGACAGCAGGCGGGTCACTTCGGCGGCGCCGATATCCCAGGCGATGTGGCGCTGCAGATGGCTGGCATCGAGGCCGAGCTGCCGATACTCGGCCGGCATGTGGTTGGACGCATGCTCACACAACAGCACGATATCGGAGCGGCCGTGCTCGTTGAGGACCTCGACGGCCTCGGGCCAATCTTTTCTGGCCTGCGCGGTCATCAATAGAGCGTCCGGTAGAGATCGCAGATGGAGGCCGGATCGAGACCGGCAAGACGCTCGGACTCATGTCGCTTGAGGCCGACGAAGGTTTCGATGAAGACAGGCGCGAACCATCCCGTCACGATGCCGTCGGCCAGCAACGCGTCCAGTGCCACGGGCAGGGTTTCGGGCAGGCGCACCAGACCGAGACTCGCC
>NZ_RZQY01001034.1:0-1354 GCF_003998575.1 Mesorhizobium sp. M7A.F.Ca.CA.001.10.2.1
AGATGGGCGTGCTGAAGCCGTGGGCGCCATCGCGCTCCTACGGCCTCGTCGCGCGCTGCGACGACAGCGGCCGGCCCAGCGAAAGCTGGCACAGCCGCGCCGACGGCAGCATGCATGGCGTCACCTCCGTCTGTGAGCATGGCGGCAGCGTCTACGCCGCATCGCGCGGCTCCGGCACGCTGCTGCGCCTGCCCGGCACGACATCCGGTGGAGCCCGGCATGGCTGATCCCCACGCGACCGAGATCGTCCGGTTCCGCAAGGCCACCAAGGCGTTCGCCGGCAACGCGGCGGTGCGCGACGTCGATTTCACGCTGCGGCAAGGCGAGGTCCATGCGCTGCTCGGCGAGAACGGTGCGGGGAAGTCGACGTTGACCAAGGTGCTGGCCGGCCTCTATCCGCTGACGTCGGGCGAGATGCTGATTGACGGCAAACCGGTTGGCTTTTCCTCGCCCGCCGATGCCATGAAGCACGGCATCGCCATGGTGTTCCAGGAAACCAATCTCATCCCGTCGATGAATGTCGCCCAGAACATCTTCCTCGGCGAAGAGAGCTTCTTCAACCGGTTGCGCGGCATCAACATCAAGGCGCAGCAGCATCTGCAGCGGCTGAACTTCCATGTCGAGCCGACCGCGCTGGTGTCAACGCTCGGCGCCGCCAAGAAGCAGATGGTCGAGATCGCCCGCGCGGTTCACCACAAGGCCCGCATCTTCATCTTCGACGAGCCGACGGCGACGCTGACGCCGGAGGAAAAGCAGCACTTCTTCGCCCTGGTCGAGCGGCTGAAAGGCGAGGGCGCTTCCATCATCTTCATTTCACACGCGCTGGAAGAAGCGCTGTCGATCGCCGACCGCATCAGCGTGCTGCGCGACGGCGCGCTGATCGTCACCGACGATGCGCGCAATCTCACCCGCGAGAAAATCGTCCAGGCGATGGTTGGCCGGCAACTGACCGATACGCTCTATGGCGACGATGCCGCCAAACGCGTCGCGCGCCGCCCGGGCGAAAAGGTGCTGGCGCTCGAGAACGTCTCGATGGGTAAGGCGGTGCGCAGCGCCACGCTGTCGGTCTTTGCCGGCCAGGTGACCGGGCTGTTCGGCCTGGTCGGTGCCGGCCGCACCGAAATGATGAAGATCGCGGCGGGCGTTTTGAAGCGTGACTTCTTCCATGGTGGCCGCATCACGCTGCGCGGCGAGGTGGTGCACTTCCGCGTGCCACGGCAGGCCGTGCGGCGCGGCGTCGCCTATATCACCGAGGACCGCAAGCTCGACGGCCTATTCGATACGATGGACATCGCCCAGAACGTATTCCTCGGCAAGCTGGCCAAGGGCTCCAATCCGGTCTCGGTAATCTGTC
>NZ_RZQY01001035.1:0-1354 GCF_003998575.1 Mesorhizobium sp. M7A.F.Ca.CA.001.10.2.1
GGTCGAGCGGCCGCTGGCCGAAGGGTGTCATGGTCGTGTTGTCGACCACAAGGATCGCGCCGGCTTTGTGAACAGCATCGGCAACGGCGGCGATATCGCAGATATCCAACCCCGGATTGGCAGGGGTTTCGACAAAGGCGAGGCGATAGCCATCGAAGCCGCCGTCGAGGAAGGTCGAGGTAGGCCTGACATCGTAGGCGATGCCGAGCGGCTTGAGGAAGCGATCGGCCAGCGCTCTTGTCGTGTGGTAGCCGTCCGATGGCAGCAGGATACGGTCGCCAGTCTTGAGCACGGCAAAAAACGCCGCCGAGATTGCCGCCATTCCTGAAGGGAAGGCGACGCAAGGCGCGTCCTCCAGATGGGCCAGCATATGTTCGACCGCGTCCCAGGTCGGGTTGCTGAATCGCCCGTACTGGTTGAAACCGGTGGCGTCGCCGGGCGCATGAAAGATGGCGGCCATGGTCAGTGGCAGGGGAATGGAATCGCCCATGGCAAGCCCGCTGCGACGCAGGTGAGGAAGCGCTGCAGCGCGTGACTTTGCAGTTTCAGACATCGAATTTCCAACCCTGTTTGCGACCGGCGATATGTGGCGAGACGCTATGCCCGGCAGCGGCGCGCGGCAAGGCGCGTCCGGGTGGGCCAGGCGGCTCTAAACGGTTCGTTAGGCTTAATAGACCATAAAGACGAGACGTGTCGGCGAGGCTGCTCTCATTGGTCGCGGCGCGCGTGTTTGTGAAGCCTAATCCCGTTGACGCCCATAGTGCCCCATGATATCCCATCTAGACATCAAAGCCTTCGTTCCGTGTCAGGGTAAAGCGTACGCCAATCGGGCAGCCGCGGCGGCTGCGCGTTTGCCGGTTTTGCCCGTGCGGATGAGGCTGATGCGGGGCAGGGAGCGCGCTGCGGCGGCGCGTGCGACAAGATGGAGAGGGGTGCGGCGGCGCAAGCGGCTGTAGCGTTTAATGGACCGGTTTCTGTCAAGCACGGTGAGCAGGATCGATGCGAAGGGACGGGTGTCCGTTCCCGCGCATTTCCGTGCGGTCGTGCAGAAGCGCGGCTATTCGGAACTCTATGCGCTGCGCTGCCTGGATCTGCCGGCGATGGATGTCGGCGGGCTCGATCTGCTCGACCGCTACGAGCAGCGCATCGCGCTCGAGGATCCCTTCCTGCAGACGGCGGACGATATGTCGTTCTTCTGCCATGGCGACGGAACCTTCTTGAAACTCGACCAGGACGGCCGCATCACGATGAGCGATTTCCTTCGCGAACACACCGGCATTTCGGCGGAAGTGGCCTTTGTCGGGCGCGGCAATTTCTTTCAGATCTGGGAGCCGGGACGGCTTGCTGCCTATGG
>NZ_RZQY01001036.1:0-1353 GCF_003998575.1 Mesorhizobium sp. M7A.F.Ca.CA.001.10.2.1
CGTCTATATCGGCGACCTGATCCAGAAGACCGAAGCCGAGATGCTGCGCACCCCGAACTTCGGCCGCAAGTCGCTGAACGAGATCAAGGAAGTCTTGGCGGCGATGGGCTTGCACCTCGGCATGGAAGTGCCGGACTGGCCGCCGGAAAACATCGAAGATCTCGCTAAGCGTTACGAAGACCAATATTGAGCATGAATTCCAAGGATGGGCGGCGTGGGCCGCTCGATCCGACGGTCATGCGGAAAACCATCAGAGGCCGCGGCCTCTTGAACAACTGAAGAAGGAAAAGAGCCATGCGCCACGGTTTCAAAGGCCGTCGCTTCGCCCGAAGCATTAGCCATCGCAAGTCGATGTTCGCCAACCTCGCCGTGTCGCTGCTCGAGCACGAGCAGATCGTCACGACCTTGCCGAAGGCGAAGGACCTGCGTCCGATCGTCGAGAAGCTGGTGACGCTCGGCAAGCGCGGCGACCTGCATGCCCGCCGCCAGGTCATTGCCCAGATCGGCAATGAAGGCGTCGTCAAGCGTCTGTTCGACACCATCGCGCCGCGCTACGCCAACCGCAATGGCGGCTATCTGCGCATCATGAAGGCGGGCTTCCGTCACGGTGACAACGCCGCCATGGCCGTCATCGAGTTCGTCGATCGCGACGTTTCGGCCAAAGGCGCCGGCGACCGCGCTCGCATCGAAGCCGAAAGCGCTGACGCGGACGCCGCAGCCGCATAAGGCTCGGTTTTCCCAAATGAGTTCAAAGGGGCCTGCGGGCCCCTTTTTTGTTTGCCGATGTTTGCTGTCCATCGGCCAGCGCCAGGTACTGGCTTCCGCTCAACAGCTTCCAATCGAATGCACCCGGTACCTCTTCAGTGTTCGGGTAAGGATATGAATAGATACTGTCGAGGACGGCTCGAGAATCGATTTTCGCCATCGCTTGCGACGGGGAGGAGGCCTTCAAATAGGTTTCGGCATCTTGGTTGCCGATGAAGTCGGCAGCCACATGAAAATGTATCTGAATCGGTCCGGCGCAGATGTTCATCCCGATGTCATGGCCGGATGCCGCGTAGAAAACCTTGGCCTGATCTGGAGTCCAAAGGCCGGCACCCAGGAACTCTGATGGCTTTGTCTTTCCGCTGAACCCGTCCAGGGAGAGTGCAAAGCGAGTGGTGAGAGCCTCCAAATCGCCTTTGAGGTAACTGGCCTGCTCAATTTGAAACCAGTTCATCTGGCGAGGCGGCGTGATATCAAAGGAAATTTCGAGCTTTCCGAACGTCCAGTAATCTGGATCGACATGCTCAGGCATGCCGAGCACTTCGATAATCTCGGCCATTGTCATGTCGGGGGAGATCGGCCCCAAGC
>NZ_RZQY01001037.1:0-1344 GCF_003998575.1 Mesorhizobium sp. M7A.F.Ca.CA.001.10.2.1
CCATTGGCCTTCTGCAGCGCCGTGGCGCCGGCCTGGATCGACAGACGTCCGGCAACTTCCGACATCGGCGCCAGCAACGGCAGGCCGCCACGGTCGTCGGTCACGGTCTCGTAGGCGATTGCCGTCACGCCGGACGCAAGCAGGCCTTTGGTCTGCTCCGGATCCGGAGCAAGGTGAAGGTAGGTGTACAGGATCTGGCCTTCGCGAAGCTGCGCCCATTCGCTGGGCTGCGGCTCCTTGACCTTGACGATCATGTCCGACCTGGCGAACACCTCGGCGGCCGTCTTGGCAATCGTGGCGCCGGCGGCGCGATAGGCGTTGTCATCGGCGCCGATGCCGGCACCGGCCCCGGTCTCAACCAGCACTTCGTGGCCATGGGCGACATATTCGCGGACCGAGCCGGGGGTGAGGCCGACGCGGTATTCGTGGTTCTTGATTTCCTTGGGGCAGCCGACGCGCATTTTCTTCTCCTGATCCGGCCCTTTGGGCTCGTTCCCTGTATGGATGGAGTGAACCACGAATCGTTGCGCAGGTGTTTGCGAATGCGCTTGCGCCAACCGGCAGGTTTCGATAATCGTTGCGCGAAATAGCTGGATATTCGCAGGATTCACGAAAAATGCGGCTCGACAGGATTGATATCGCCATTCTCGAGGCTTTGCAGAAGGATGGCAGGATACCCAATGCGGCACTGGCCGAGAAGGTCGGCCTGTCGCAGTCGGCCTGTTCGCGCCGGCTCGACAATCTGGAGAAATCCGGAACCATCCGCGGCTATCATGCCCGGCTTTCCAATGCAGCACTCGGCCACCAGATGACGGCGATCGTGCACATATCGCTGTCGGGACAGTTCGAGAAGACGCTTTCGGATTTCGAGGCGGCGATCAAACGCTGCCCGAACGTGCTGTCCTGTCACCTGATGTCGGGCGAGTACGACTACATCCTGCGGATCGCGGCGAAGGATCTCGTCGACTATGAGCGCATCCACAAGGAATGGCTGTCGGCAATGCCGCATGTGACCAAAATCAATTCGTCCTTTGCGCTACGCGAAATCGTCGACAGGACCGCCATGGGCATGAAGCCGGAAATGGCCTAGGCTGCGTTGATATTCAGGTGATGCCGGCCTGCAAATGGTAGCTCCCTGCGCTTCCGGTGCTCGCGTACGAAAAGTACGCTCCGCTCCCGTTCTCGGAAGCGACCATTTTCGACTCGGCCTGACCTGAATCTCAGCACAGCCTGGACTAGCTGGCCTCCGTTACCACCCGATCCATCGGGATATCGTGCGGCTGCGGGTAGATGGTCGCGATGCGTTGCAGCTCGTAGCCGACGCCGATGACCAGCGGCTTGAAC
>NZ_RZQY01001038.1:0-1338 GCF_003998575.1 Mesorhizobium sp. M7A.F.Ca.CA.001.10.2.1
CTCGTGGGGGAGATGCCTGGCAGGGCAGAGGGGGGCGTGAAGGAATGCCAGCCTTCGGTCATGCTTGCGTGCGGGAACACGCGCCAAAATTGGCCGATCTGTTGGCGGGACAGCGCCCCCCTCTGTCCTGCCGGACATCTCCCCCGCAAGGGGGGAGATTGGCTGTCATGGCGGCCTTTGCCAATCATGCTCACCCCGCCGTCCGCGCCAGCTGCAGATCCACGAACTGCACGCCCTTGGCTGCAACCCGCGCCCATTCCGAATCCGCGTCGAGTTCGAGATAGCGCACCCACAGCTGCCGCGCCTCTAGCAGATTGCCCGCGTCGAACTCCAACCTCGCAAGGTTGAACACCGGATCGGCATAGGTCTTGTCGAGCGCGATCGCCTTCTGCAGGTGCCTTCGCGCCGAGGCTTCGCGACCTTGCTCGCTCATCAGTCCGGCCAGGTTGAACCACGCCTCGACGAAGGCCGGGTCGAGTTTTATCGCATTGATATAGTCATGCGCGGCGTCCACCGCGTGGCCGCCGGCGCGCAGGCAGTTGGCGCGGTTGAAGGCGGCAATCGCATCGCTCGGATCGATGGCGAGACAGCGCTGGTAGAGCGCGGCGGCCCCATCATGGTCGCCCTGCTCCTCCGCCGCTTCCGCCTCGGCGAACAGCTCCTCCAGCGTGTCGTCACCCTCTGCCCCGGCTGTTCCGAGATCGAACAGCAACTGCCCATCGAGTTCGCTCTGGCCGCCTTCGAGATAGATCGCGTCGGCGCGCCCATGCTGCGAGCCGACATTGAGCGACTTGGCGGTCAGCGACGCCACCGGGCCGGAGCGGTGGACGGAGCGCGCGATCGCCGCCCATGTCGCGCCGCCGGCGATGAGCCCGGCATATTTGCGCGCCAGGATCAGGTCGCGGAAGGAATAAGGTTCTGTGTCATGCTCGAACGCATCGAACAGCGACAAAAAATCGAGGTCGGAGCCTGATAGCCGCGACTGATCGATCAGCGATTGCCGCGACAGCGAAGACGCCTCCGGTGTCTTCATCAGTCCGAGAAGGCGCAGGAATCCGTTCTCGCTGATCAGCGTTCGACCGGCCGCGCGCTCGGCGGCGACACTGCGCTCGATCCCGGCATCGCCGTTTTTGACGAGGCCTGCCCTGGCGAGAAGTGTCCGGCCGAAGACGACATGCGTGGTGCGCCTGGTGATACCGCGCCGCAGCTGGCCGTGCTGGCGTTCCACTTCCCGCGCAGCCAGCCTGAGCGGAAAAGCCGCCAGCGCGCCTATCGTGCCGAAAACAGCGCCGGTCGGTGCCGTCATTTCTTGCTCTTGCCGACCGCCTTCAGCAGATT
>NZ_RZQY01001039.1:0-1335 GCF_003998575.1 Mesorhizobium sp. M7A.F.Ca.CA.001.10.2.1
GTCTTAATCAACGCGGCGGCGCTATGCGGACTTCAAGACGCTTCGCAGATCGGCAGCGGCTGTGGCGGCGGTGCCGGATGATCCTTCCTGTATTGGGCGATGATCGGCTCAAGGGTCTTTCTCGGCCAGAATTTCGGTGTGCCGATTTCCTTCAGGCAGGACGCGTTCCAGTAGGCGCCCGGCTGTGAACGGTCGGCTGCGACCGCGGTGATGTCGCGCGATTCCGGGTAGATGTAGAGCGTCGTCGGATTGTCCTTGACCATCGGGATGATCCGCTTGGCATCCGCCGGCGACCAGCTGGTGCAGCCATTGCTGCGACCGCCGGCATAGTCCACCAGCTTGCCGAACGGCACGAAGCCGTCATGGTCGGCGTGCGAGCTGTTCGGGTTTTTGCGCAGGCACATGCCATGCAGCACCTGGGCAGCGTGACCGCCGATCGCCCGCTGCCTGGCGTTCGCGGCTTCGCCTTCGCCGTCGAACTGGATGAAGGTGCGCTGGAAAACCGCGTCCTGCTTCGCGCCGGTGCGGTAATAGCCCTTGAACGAGGTTTTGGCCTCGCTGGTCATATAGGCGCCGCCGGCCGTCAACGATGAATCCATCGCATTGCCGAAGTTCTTCGCGCACCGTTTGCCGTTTGAAAAATCGACGACGCCTTTCAAATTCCGCCCGCTGCCGTGGCCTGACGAAATCGCGCTAAACGACTGGCTGGCCTCGCAGATGACGTAATAGCGACGGCCGAGCACGCCATTGCCCAGATCGCTGGGGCGTGTGGCATCCATGGCGAAGTAGCAGGGGTTCTTGACAGCGCCTTGCGCGACCTTCTTCCGGTAAAGCGCGCGGGCTCGTTCGAGGACAATTTGCGAGATCTGGCCGTCGCTGTCGCCGACATGAGCCTGCAGCCAGGCTGGAACGGCAGATGGTGCGGCAAAGGATCGGGCCGATACCGCCACGGCGATGACGACGAGAAGGCTGGCGACGACACCCAGAGAAACAGATCTCAACCGCACCGGATCAATTCTCCTTGTCGAAGCGAATGGCGATTTCTTGAGGCATTGCCGCGAGAATCGATCATAGATGGCCTCGCATTATCGGGCGAAACACATCTTGTTTAGCGTACCCGCATGAAGAGCCGTAAAGCAGGTCGATGCATGCAACGGCCTACGCCGACATGCTGGCTCCAGGCTTGCGGCGGACGTCTTCGCTTCCTTGAAGCAGGGCAACGAACTCGGGTTGGCGGGTCCCTTCGGAGGCCGTCGGCGCGTTGGCTGACGGAGCATCAAACGAAAACCCGCCTGTGCGGCGGGTCATTGGCGCAAATCAGCACCATGGACAAAT
>NZ_RZQY01000103.1:0-12974 GCF_003998575.1 Mesorhizobium sp. M7A.F.Ca.CA.001.10.2.1
CCTGATATATGAGCCCGAATTCGGGTTGCGGTAGAGATTCTTGGCGGCCGGGATAAGGTCGCGCAAGGCGTCGATTTCTTCCGGCTCGGTCTCGCGGCCCCGGAACAGCACCTCGGCGAATTCCTCGAGCTTGAACATCCAGAACGGCAGATCCAAGGTTTTGGAATCGACCCTGACGCAGTATTCGGGCAGCGATGCAGCGAACTCGTTGTGCGGGTCGAGGATCAGGATGCGCAGGTCGGGCCGTGCGGCGATCGACTTGCGCAGCAGCAGCGAGACGGCGGTGGATTTGCCGACGCCGGTCGTGCCGACAATGGCGAAGTGACGCGCCAGCGTATCGTCGATGGCGATGTTGGCGGCGATCGTCTCGTCCTGCGCTAGCGTGCCGATCGTGATCGAATGACGCCCGGCGAGGTCATAGACCGCCTGCAGGTCGCGGGTGCGGATCCGATGCGCAACGGCGCCGATATGCGGATAGGTGGTGATGCCGCGATCGAAGACCGGTTTGCCGCCGGGCTCTGCTCCGTCACGGACTTCGCCGATCAGCTCGATGCTGACCTCGATGGCGTTCTGGCCCTCATTGCTCCAGGCGCGGTCCGACTTGCCGATTGCGTAGACCAGGCCGACGGTTCGCGTCGATCCGAGATTGATGGAAATCATCTTGCCGACCGTCCACAGGCCGGTCACCGCGCCGTCGGCGTCATTCGCATAGGCGCTGATGGTGGCGCGCGCGCCATCGCATTGCACGACATTGCCGAGGATGCGCTTGTCGTTCTGCTCTGCGTCGCGGCGCTCCTGCGATGTCGGTTCTCCAACGGAGGCTTCGCGTTCGACATACATGGACAGGCCAATCCCCATTTCCCTGGAGCATCGATCCTACCCGAATGGGGTTAAGGCCCGATGATGTCGGATGGTGTAGAGAGCATTAAAGGGCTCGTGAAAATTGTCGCCAGCCGGCTCTTCTCCGGCGTCTATTTTTCGCTATAATAGACATATGGATGATATAGCGAACGACATTTCCTCGACGATCGGCCGCAGAATACACGCCGAAAGGACCGTGCGCGACTGGTCCCTGGCCGAACTCGCGGAGCATTCCGGCGTCTCGAAGGCGATGCTCAGCACGATCGAGCGGGGCAAGACCAGCCCGACGGCGGCGCTTCTGGTGCGCATCGCGTCGGCCTTCGGCATGACGCTGTCGACCTTGATCGCGCGCGCGGAATTGCAGGGCGGCGGGATATTGCGCGAGGCCGACCAGCCGGTGTGGCGCGATCCCGACACCGGCTATGTCAGGCGGCATCTTTCGCCGGCTGGCGATATGCCGCTGGAACTGATCAAGGTGCATCTGCCGGCGGGCGCCAAGGTCAGTTTTCCGGCCGCTTCATACGCCTTCATCAAGCAGCAGATATGGCTGATTTCCGGGCGGCTCGAATTCATCGAAGGTGAGACAGTGCACAAGCTTGTATCAGGCGACTGCCTGGCGCTCGGGGCGCCGTCGGACTGCACCTTCCACGCCCTCGAGCCCGGCGCCGACTATCTCGTCGCGCTGGTCAGGGGCTGACACAATGGCAAGAAGACCAAAGCGCTCCCACAATGGGGGGCCGCCTCTCGATGAGTACAAGGGCCCGCCATGGGGCAAGGGCGATCCCTACATCTTCCTTGCCTGGCAGGCCGCTCATGCCAAGGCGTGGAAGGCGCCGAGCCACGAGGTGATGCTGCTGCGCATGGACAGAGCCGAGCGGCTTGGCCTGACCTATGAGGAGTACACGCTCGAGATACTCGAGCGCGGGCGGCATCTCGGGCACGAAGACGCCGACCGCATCAGCGCCATCAAGGCGGCGCGAAAGCGACGCCGCGCGCACCGTCTGGACTGACAGCAATGCGCCCGCTTCTATTGCAATCACAGGATATCCTGCACATGAACTCGATCGAGATCGCACCCCTGAACCCGACTGCCGAAACGCAGGACATGCTGGCCGAATTGCTGGTCGCAACGGTGGCGGCCGGCGGTTCGGTCAGCTTCATGCATCCGTTGGCGCCGCAGGCGGCAAGGACGTTCTGGGAGAAGTCGCTGGCCGCGGCGGCAAGGGGCGAAAGATCGGTGCTTGGCGCCTGGGACGGCAAAAACCTCGTCGGCACCGTGACCTTGCTGCTCGATTGTCCGCCCAACCAGCCGCACCGGGCCGAGATCGCCAAGCTGATGACATCAGTCGATTACCGGGGCAGGGGTGTGGGAACGCGCCTGATGCGAGCCGCCGAGAGCCTCGCCCTGGAGAAGGGCCGCACGCTGCTGGTTCTGGACACGGCGACCGAGGAGGGCGCCTCAGGCCTCTATGAGCGGTTGGGCTTCACGCTGGCCGGTGAGATACCGGACTATGCCCTGAAGCCGCATGGCGGGCTGACCGGCACGTTGATCTACTGGAAGCGGATCGGGCCAATCTCATAACCAGTCATGCCGGCGCGGAGAGGCGCAGGAGCAGCCATTGGCGGAAATCCTGTTCGGCTCCGGTCAGGCGTGCTGTCGACGCCCTGGTCAGGAAATGCCCCGATGTGCTGGAAAGTTCATAGTCGGAAAGCCTGACCAGCGTCTTGCTGTCGAGCGCCGCATCGACCAGCGGCCGCGAGCCCAAGAGCACGCCGGCGCTGGCGCTCGCCGCCTCCATGGCGGTGACGAAACTGTCGAAGCGGTGCGATCGTCTGGGATGGCCAGCCAGTCCAGCGGCGGCGAACCATTCCGCCCACATCTCGCGCGCGCCGGCGACCAGAAGCAGCGGCAGGGAAGGCCAGTCGTCGTCGCCGGCGAGCGCAGGTGCGGCCACCGGCACGAGCCGCTCGGCGGTCAGCCTGTCGGCTTCGCGTCCGGGGAACGATCCGTTGCCGAAGCGGATGTCGAGCACCGAGCCCGGCAGATCGTAGTCGGCAGGGCGATGGATCGTCACCAGATCGAGTTGGATGCGCGGCAGTGCCTTGGCGAGATCTGGCAGCGCCGGAACCAGCATGAGCAAGGCAAAGGAGATCGGCGCCCGGATGGTCACGGTCTGGACGGCACGCGGCTCGAACAGTTCCGCGGTGCTGTTGCCGATGGTGGCGAAGGCCGACTGGATGTGAGGCAAGTAGGCCGCACCCTCCGGCGACAGTGCAACGCCCCGCGCCAGCCGCGAAAACAAACGTGTCTTGAGCCGCTCCTCGAGAAACCGGATGTGCTGGCTGACGGCTGCCTGGGTGAGACCGAGCTCGGCTGCCGCCGCGGTGAAATTCGACAGCCGCGCCGCCGCCTCGAAACTGCGCAGCCAGTCCAGAGGCGGCACGGGTGTATTTGTACGAGCCATTAGTATTCTGCGGTCATTGGCTAAAAAATGATAATTTGAGTTATGCCTGTCGCGCGATCAACATGCAATCGAAACCCTGCGGATCAGGCTGCGGGGGACGCAATGAACAGGAACGGATCTCCATGCTCACCCACGCGCTGATCGGCGACGAAGGCAGAACAATCGACCTTGGCTGGCAGGACGGGTCGCGCAGCCGTTTTCATGCCATGTGGCTGCGCGACAATGCGCTGGACGACAAGACGCGCAGCGCCGGCAATGGTCAACGGCTCATCACCATTCTCGACATTCCCGCCAACACCAGGATCGGCGCCGCGTCGATCAAAGGCGGCGCCCTGGAAGTCAGCTTCGTGCCCGAGCAGAAGACGGTCAGCTTTCCCGCGGCATGGCTGAGCGCCAATGCCTATGATCGTGACGCAGGCCGCCAGCCGGGCTGGACAGGCGAGGCCACCGTGCGATGGACCAAGGCCTCGATGCAGAATTCGGTACCGCGCGCCGGCTATGTTGCGGCCAGCCGCGATCGTGCTGTGCTGGGGCAATGGCTGTCGGCGGTGAAAACCTATGGCTTCGCGGTGATGGACGATCTGCCGACCGAATCCGGGGCGCTGTGCAAAGTATCCGATCTGTTCGGCTACATCAGGGAGACCAATTACGGGCGCTGGTTCGAAGTGCGCGCCGAGGTCAATCCGAACAATCTCGCCTACACGAATCTCGGCCTCCAGGCACACACCGACAACCCCTATCGCGACCCTGTGCCGACGCTGCAGATCCTGTCCTGCATCGAGAATACGGTTGAGGGCGGCGAGTCCAGTGTCGTCGATGGGTTTGCCGTCGCGGCTGCGCTGCAGGCTGAGAACCCGGAAGGCTTCCGGCTGCTGAGCTCATGCCCGGCGCGCTTCGAATATGCCGGCTCTTCCGGCGTGCGGCTGCAGGCGAAGCGGCCGATGATCGAGCTCGGGCCCGATGGCGAGCTGATTTGCATCCGCTTCAACAACCGCTCCCTGGCGCCGACGGTCGACGTGCCGTTCAGCGATATGGAAGCGTACTACGCCGCCTATCGCCGGTTCGCGGAACTGATCGAGGATCCATCCTTCGAGGTGACGTTCAAGCTCGAAGCGGGGCAGGCGTTCATCGTCGACAACACCCGCGTCATGCATGCCCGCAAGGCGTTTTCCGGTACCGGTAAGCGCTGGCTGCAGGGCTGTTACGCAGACAAGGACGGTCTGCTGTCGACGCTCGCGGCGATCGAGCATGGGTTCAAGGAGGCGGCGGAATGAGCGGCCAGGATTTGAACGCGGACACCATCGTCGAGTTCATCGCCGACATCTTCGAGCGCCGGGGTGCCGAATCCTATCTCGGCGAACCCGTCACCATGTCGGAGCACATGCTGCAGGGCGCCTGGTTCGCCGAGCAGGACGGCGCGCCGGACGAGCTGGTGGCGGCGGCGCTGCTGCACGACATCGGCCACTACACCAGCGAGTTCGGCACCTATTCGCCCGAGGATGTCGAGGACAAGCATCATGACGAGGCCGGTGGCGAGGTGCTGGCGCCGTTCTTTCCGCCGGTCATCGTCGAATGCGTCAGGCTGCATGTCGCGGCCAAGCGCTATCTCTGCGCCACCGACCCGACCTATTTCGGCAGGCTGTCGCAGGCCTCGGTGCACACGCTGTCGCTGCAGGGCGGGCCGATGAGCGCCGATGAAGTGGCCGAGTTCCGCAAGAACCCGTTCCACGAGGAAGCGGTCCGGGTCCGCATCTGGGACGAGAGCGGCAAGATCGCCAACATGAAGACACGGGCGTTTCGCGATTACGTGCCGCTGCTGCAGCGGGTGGTGACACAGTTCGCCGCGGGTAAGCCGGCGTAATTCCCTCGAAGGAAGGAGGCAGGGTGCAAGCCATGCCTCCTTCCTTTTTTACTCCGCAGGAATGGCGCTCGCCTATCCCTTGTGGTGCACCTGCTGCAGGCCGTAGACCGGCGTCGCCAAGCCGGCCTGCCTGGCTTTCAACTGCAGCGCCAGGAACTGCGAATAGTGTCGTGATTGGTGCAGATTGCCGCCGTGGAACCACAGCGCCTCCTGTTGCGTCGGCTTCCACATGTTGCGCAGCTCACCTTCCCAGGGGCCGGGATCCTTGGTGGTGTTCGAGCCGAGGCCCCAGCATTTGCCGACCTTGTCCGCGGTCTCGCGCGATATCAGATCGGCGGCCCAGCCGTTCATCGAGCCGTAGCCGGTGGCGTAGACGATGAGGTCCGCAGGCAGTTCCGACCCGTCGCTGAGCAGAACCGAGTGCTGCTTGATCTCTTCGACGTCGACGCCGCTCTTCAGCTTGATCGAACCATCGATAACCAGCTGCGAGGCGCCAACATCGATGTAATAGCCAGAGCCGCGCCTTAGGTACTTCATGAACAGGCCGGACTCGTCGTCGCCCCAGTCGAGCATGAAACCGGCCTTTTCCAGTCCCTTGTAGAACGCCGCATCGCGTTTCTTCATCTCGGCATAGGCCGGGATCTGGAACTCGTGCAGGATCTTGTAAGGCAGCGAAGCGAAGATGAGATCGGCCTTGGCGGTGGTGATGCCATTCTGCAGCGCCTGCTCCGAATAGAGCGAACCCAGTCCGATTTCCATCAACGTGTCGGACCTGGAGATATGGGTACTCGAGCGCTGCACCATGGTCACGTCGGCACCAGCTTCCCAAAGTGCGGCAGCGATGTCATGGGCGGAATTGTTGGATCCGATGACAACGGCCTTTTTGCCGGCATAGGCGTCGGGACCCGGATGCTTCGACGAGTGGTGCTGGTCACCCTTGAAGGTTTCCATGCCCTTGAATTTCGGCAGATTGGCCTTGCCGGACTGTCCGGTTGCCAGCACCAGCTGCTTGGGCTTCAGCGTGATGTCCTTGCCGTCGCGGTGGACGACGACGGTCCATTCCTTCGTCTTGTCGTCATAGGACGCACTTTTGGCCTCGGTCGAGGACCAGTAATTCAGCTCCATCACCTTGGCGTACATTTCCAGCCAGTCGCCGATCTTGTCCTTGGGCGAGAAGACCGGCCAGTTCTTGGGGAAATCGATATAGGGCAGATGGTCGTACCAGACCGGGTCATGCAGGCAGAGCGATTTGTAGCGCTTGCGCCAGCTGTCGCCGGCACGCTCGTTCTTCTCGATGATGATGGTGGGCACGCCAAGCTGCCGCAGCCGCGCGCCGAGCGCGATGCCGCCCTGGCCGCCACCGATGATCACCGTATAGGGCTGCGTCTTGAAGCCGAGCTCGGCGGCTTCCCTCTCGCGTTCTTCTTTCCATGTCGGACGGTTCTTGCCCGAGCCGTGCCTGGCGCCCATCGGCCGCGCAAAGCCTGCCGGCTCCTCGTGGCCTTTCAGTTCGGCCATGGTGGTCAGCAGCGTCCAGATCTTGCCGTCCTTCAGCCTGATATGGCCGAAGCCGCGCGCCACTTCCGTCTCGAAGCTGATCCAGCCCTCGATCAACCCGTCGCTCTCCGTCGCGTCCTCGCCCTTGGCGATGGCGAAGTGCGACGGCCTGGTTTTCGACAATTGGTTTTTCAGCATGTCGCGGACCTGGTCGCGGCCTTCCATGGTCTTGATGTTCCAGGTGAAGGTAACGAGGTCGCGCCAGTAGCAATCATCTTGAAAGCAATCGACCGCCTTCTCGATGTCATTGGCAGCAAGCGCGGCGCCGAATTGATCGAGCAGGTCGGACAGTTTCTTGCTAGGGGCCGTGTTCTTGCTAGAGGGCTTGTCGAGCATCAGGTTTCCTCCCGTGAAATCCAGATCGTCATGGTGGTCGCTCCGCCGGGCTTGCCGCCGGACGATCAAGTATCGTCAGAGATGGTGGCCCTCGTCACGCCCCACCATAGTTTCCAGCGATTTCAATGGTCTATCCTAGAAATGAGATCGCCAGGCGGTTTCGGAATCGCCCGGGCGCCGGAAACGAACGTTCCATTTGTGAATGCCGCGCCGGTCGCGCAAAATTGATGGTCAAATGCCGCAATGCGGTCACCCGGGCCGATGACAACCGATCGGTGAGAAGCCGGGAAGCGGTGGCGGGCAACAGGGCGGTTCCCGGGATTTTCTGGATGCGGAACTCTGGAGCCCGTTATGATCATCATACCTTTCATCCAAGCGTCTTCATGTCGCTCCCTTGGCCGGCGTGGACGCGCAGCAGCAATGGCCGCGGTCATGGCCTTGAGCGCGACCCTGACCGGCCCGCTGGTGCTGCCCGGAACGCAGGCGCATGCGGCGGAAATTGCCGTCACCGTCCGCGAAAGGCTTTCGAATTATGGCGGATGGCGAACCTCGGCCCGATTCGGCGATGTCTGGGTTCCCTCGGTCCGTACCGAATGGCGGCCGTACACCGAAGGCAGGTGGGTCTGGACCGACGATGGCTGGTACTGGCAGTCCACCGAGCCATTCGGCGATGTCGTCTATCACTATGGCCGCTGGGCGTATGATCCCGATTTCGGCTGGGTGTGGATCGCCGGCGATCAATGGGCGCCAGCCTGGGTGGTGTGGCGTCAGGGCGGCAATGATGTCGGCTGGGCTCCAGCGCCGCCCGACGTCGGTGTCGCCTTCGACGACGCCTGGTGGTGTTTCGTGCCTGTGGCGGCGATCGGCGCGGTCGATCTGGTCAGGATGGTGCGGCCGGTGCAGGAGAACGTCGTCATCATGCGCAACACGACGATCATCAACCAGACGGTCGTGGTCAACAATGCACCGCGCGTGCGACTTGGCAATCAGGTCGTTGCAATCAATGCCGGACCCCGGCTGCAGCAACTCCCGAAGCCCGTCATCGAATCGATCAAGGCGGCAAAACTGGTTCCGCCTCGCAAAGGCGTGTTTGCCAGTGCACGGCTCGATGTTTCCAGGGGCGCCGAGATCAAGAGGCTTGCCGGCAATACAAAGGGGAACGGGCAAATCCTGGCGGGTCCCAAGACTGCGACCGGCAACAAGGCCATTTCCCCCGGCGCGGTGACTGCCAGCAATCCGGTGGTCGTGAAGCCGGTGAGCAAGCGGATGGCCGCCGGCAACGGCGCGAAGGCCGATGCGCTCAAGCTGCATGCCGACAGGACCGCGGGCGACGGACGCATCGTTGTCAAATCGTCGCTCAACCGGGGGTCGCCCAAGCCGGTTTCGGGGCAGCGTCTTGCACGCGGAGCTGGGCAACAAAAGCCGCATCAGCAAGCGTTGGCAATGCGCATGCCCCAGCACCATGCCCCGGCAAGGGTGGCACCCCACCATCCGCCAGCGAAGATGCAGGCCAGGAAGGCGTTCAAATGCGATCCACGCGTTTCCCGCTGCAAGGCGCCGGGCTGACAAGCTCGATCGCGCCGGCACGCTGTGCGCGCCGGCGCGATTTTTCCCGTTGACAGGCTGCCTTGCCCGCCCTTAGTGTCCGCCACCATGAAAACGGCACTCATTCTCGTAGGAAAGCGCGTGGGCAAGGCGGTGTAACCGCCGGGCGAAAACCCCCCATGCGCAAGACACAGGCTCCCTCGGGGGCCTTTTTTATTGCCTTAAACACGACTAAACGACCAGCAAACGCCAAATGGCGACAGTACGGGACCAGACCGATGAGCAACGGACAGAACGAGCGGCGCGAGATGACAGGTGCCGAAATGGTGGTGCAGGCGCTGAAGGACAATGGCGTCAAGCATGTCTTCGGCTATCCCGGCGGCGCTGTCCTTCCGATCTATGACGAGATCTTCCAGCAGGACGATGTCGAGCACATACTGGTGCGCCACGAGCAGGGCGCCGGCCATGCGGCCGAAGGCTATGCGCGTTCGACCGGCAAGGCCGGCGTCATGCTGGTGACCTCCGGCCCCGGCGCCACCAATGCGGTGACGCCGCTGCAGGACGCGCTGATGGATTCGATCCCGCTGGTCTGCCTGACGGGGCAGGTGCCGACCTCGCTGATCGGCTCCGACGCTTTTCAGGAATGCGATACGGTCGGCATCACGCGCCCCTGCACCAAGCACAACTGGCTGGTGAAGGACGTCAACGAGCTCGCCGCCACCATCCACGAGGCTTTCCATGTCGCGACCACCGGCCGTCCGGGTCCGGTCGTCGTCGATATTCCGAAGGACGTGCAGTTCGCCAGGGGATTCTACGTCCCGCCGCAGATCGCGCCGCGCACCAGCTACCAGCCCAAGGTCCAGGGCGACCTGGAAAAGGTCAAGGCGGCGGTCGAGCTGATGGCCAGCGCCAAGAAGCCGATCATCTATAGCGGCGGCGGCGTCATCAATTCCGGCCCGGAAGCGAGCCATCTGCTGCGCGAACTGGTCGATCTTACCGGTTTCCCGATTACCTCGACGCTGATGGGCCTCGGTGCCTATCCGGCATCGGGCAAGAACTGGATGGGCATGCTCGGCATGCACGGCACCTATGAAGCCAACATGGCCATGCATGACTGCGACGTGATGATCTGCATCGGCGCGCGTTTCGACGACCGCATCACCGGCCGGCTGACCGCGTTCTCGCCGAATTCGAAGAAGATCCACATCGACATCGATCCATCGTCGATCAACAAGAACGTTCACACCGAGGTGCCGATCATCGGCGATGTCGGCCGGGTGCTGGAGGATATGGTGCGGCTGTGGCGCGCGAGCGCCAAGGCCGACAAGAAGGCGCTCTACCCGTGGTGGGAGCAGATCGCCAAATGGCGTGCGCGCGACTCGCTCGCCTACAAGATGAACAACGACGTGATCATGCCGCAATACGCCATCGAGCGGCTCTACGAACTGACCAAGGGCATGGACACCTACATCACCACCGAGGTCGGCCAGCACCAGATGTGGGCGGCGCAGCACTATCATTTCGAGAAGCCGAACCGCTGGATGACGTCAGGCGGGCTGGGCACGATGGGTTACGGCCTGCCGGCGGCGCTCGGCGTGCAGATCGCGCATCCCGACGCGCTGGTCATCGACATCGCCGGCGACGCCTCCGTGCAGATGACGATGCAGGAGATGAGCGCTGCCGTGCAGCACGACGCGCCGATCAAGATCTTCATCCTGAACAACCAGTATATGGGCATGGTGCGGCAGTGGCAGCAGCTGCTGCACGGCAACCGGCTGTCGCATTCCTACACCGAGGCGATGCCCGACTTCGTCAAGCTCGCCGAGGCCTATGGCGGACACGGCATTCGCTGCGAGAAGCCGGACGAACTGGACGACGCGATCAAGGAGATGATCTCGGTCAGGAAGCCGGTGCTGTTCGACTGCCGCGTGGCGACGCTCGCCAACTGCTTCCCGATGATCCCATCGGGCAAGGCGCACAATGAGATGCTCTTGCCCGACGAGGCGACCGACGAGGCGGTGGCCAACGCCATCGACGCCAAGGGCAGGGAACTGGTGTAGCCGGCAGAACCAAGGCAGAGCTGTCGCCAGAAAGCCCTGCGCAAACAAAGAATTAGCTCAAGAGCTTGAAATCGAGATTCATGTCATGAACGCACAGCTACAACCGACCGGCTCCGCCTATTTCATCGCCAAGGAGACGGAAAAGCCGGAAAACCACACGCTTTCCGTGCTGGTCGACAATGAGCCGGGCGTGCTTGCCAGGGTCATCGGCCTGTTTTCCGGGCGTGGCTACAACATCGAGAGCCTGACCGTCTCCGAGACCGAGCATGAAAAGCATTTGTCGCGCATAACCATCGTGACGCGCGGCACGCCGCATGTGCTGGAGCAGATCAAGCACCAGCTCGAGCGCATCGTGCCGGTGCACCGCGTCGTCGACCTGACCGTGCGTTCGCATGAATCCGGGCAGGAGCGGCCGCTGGAGCGCGAACTGGCGCTGGTCAAAGTCGCCGGCACCGGCGAGGCCCGGGTCGAGGCGTTGCGGCTGGCCGATGCGTTCCGCGCCAGCGTCATCGACGCCAACACCGAGCATTTCATCTTCGAGATCACCGGCAAAGGCTCCAAGATCGACCAGTTCATCGCCATCATGAAACCGCTCGGCCTGGTCGAAATCTGCCGCACCGGCGTGGCAGCGTTGAACCGCGGCCCGCAGGCGATGTAGGACTTCGGCGGGGCTGGCGCCGAACGCGTCAGCCAGCTTCCATAGTGAGGCTTCCGATGCTGACTTGTCAGGGAGGATATCCATGTCGCTCGACGCATTCCTTGCCCTGCTTGTCTACGCCTTCGTGACCTCGATCACGCCGGGGCCGAACAATCTCATGCTGCTGGCATCGGGCGTGAATTTCGGCCTCGTCAGAACCGTTCCGCACATGCTGGGCATCAGCATGGGTTTCCTCGTGCTGCTGCTTGCCGTCGGTCTTGGCCTCGGCGCTGTGTTGACGGCGTTTCCGGCGCTGCATACCGCGCTCAAGATCGCCGGCGGCGCCTATCTTTTGTACCTCGCGTGGAAGATCGCCATGTCGCGCACGCTGACCGGCAAGGGCGAGACGAACGCGCGGCCTATGCGCTTCATCGAGGCGGCCGCATTCCAGTGGGTCAATCCCAAGGCGTGGGTGATGGCGATCACCGCCATGGCCGTCTATGCCAATGCCGAGCACCCGTTCCTGTCGGTGGTGTTGATCGCCGTGGCTTTCACTATCGTCAATTTGCCGAGCGTCTCGGTATGGGCAGGGTTCGGCACGGCGCTGCGTGGCTTCCTGTCGGACCCGGTGCGGCTGAAATGGTTCAACATCGCCATGGGCGTGCTGCTGGCGGCGACGCTTTGGCCGATGCTTAAATAGGCTGTGGGGCGCACCAGCCGATCGTAGGGGGACGGGATTCGGACTCTCGGCGGACCGTCCGGATCGGGAGCCGCCCCGTGTTGCACATCCATTGTGCAGTGCACATTAAATCTTCGTAATGCCGCCTTTTGGCCCTTTTCCAACAAAGGCGTGTCCTATCTATTCGGCGAAATCGCGGCAACGGGCCGCGTTGGAATAGAACCCATCGGACCACGACGTGTCGGGTGGAGAGGGCCTTTGACCATGCGTGGAAAAGTCGTTCTTTCGTTGCTGGCCGTCGCCTGCCTGGGTGCGGCCGGCTGGCTCTATCTTTCGCCTGACGCGCTTGGCAGGGTCCAGCAGGTCATCGGCGCAAAGCAGGTTGCCGCGCCGGACAAACAGGCTGCGGCTTCGGACAAGAAGGCCGACAATGCCGGGCGCTCGGTCTCCATCCTCTCGGCCGTCGCCTCGACAGCCGATTTCCCGATCCGGCGTTATGCGATCGGCTTCGTCTCCTCTCCCGCCGTCGTCAACATCAACGCGCGGGTGTCCAGCCAAATCGTGTCCATCGACGTCAAGGACGGGCAGATGGTCAAGACCGGCGATCTGCTGTTTTCGCTCGATGACCGGGCGCTGAAGGCGCAGCTTGCCAAGGACCAGGCGGCGCTGGCCAAGGATCAGGCGATGCTCGCCAGCTCGCAGTCCGATCTCCAGCGCGCCAAGGATCTGGTCGCCAAGCAGGCCGGCACGCAGCAGACCTACGACCAGGCCGTCGCCGCGCAGAAGGCTGCCGCAGCGACTGTCGATGCCGACAAGGCGACAATCGACGCCGACAATGTCCAGCTTGGCTTCGCCACGATCACGGCGCCGATTTCCGGCAGGCTGGGTGCTGTCAGCGTCGCCGTCGGCGATCTCGTCACCGTCAGCAATGGCAACAGCAGTACGGCGACCCCGCTGGTGACCATCACCCAGA
>NZ_RZQY01001040.1:0-1334 GCF_003998575.1 Mesorhizobium sp. M7A.F.Ca.CA.001.10.2.1
GCTCCAGCGCGTCGCCATGGGGCGTGCCATCGTGCGCGATCCCAAGGTTTTCCTGTTCGACGAGCCGCTGCCGAACCTCGACGCCAAGCTGCGCGTCCATATGCCGAGATCAAGGCGCTGCATCAGCAGCTGAAGACGACATCGGTTTATGTCACGCATGACCAGATCGAGGCGATGACCATGGCCGACCGGATCGTCGTCATGCATGACGGGTTGATCCAGCAGGTCGGCGCACCGCTCGATCTCTATGATCGGCCGGCCAACATGTTCGTCGCCGGTTTCATCGGTTCCCCCGGCATGAATTTCCTGCCGGCGATTGTTTGCAAGGGTGGTACCCCGGAGGCTGTACTGACCGATGGCCAGGCGCTGCGGCTGCCGGAAGGCCTGCCGCTGACGGACGGTGACGCCATCACCGTCGGTCTGCGGCCCGAGCATATCAAGTTGGCGGATGAGGGCGCGTTGAAGGGCGAGGTGGGTGTGGTCGAGCCTCTCGGGCTTTCGACGCAGTTCTACGTCAAGCTGGCCAGTCAGCAGCTTTGCGTCTTTGCCATGGGCCGTGCCGGCGTGAAGCCAGGCGACGAGGTGAGGTTGGTTGTCGAACCAGACCAATTGCATCTGTTCGATCCGAAAAGCGGTGATCGCATCGGCTGAGGGGACACAGCCGAGCGTCGGGCAGCAGTATCGGGCGCCGATGTCGGGCGGGAAATACAGGTAACGCTACATTTCAATTGGATAAAATAGCGGAACGTCCAACAGACATTTCCGGAACCTAACAGGACCACTCGGACCTTTGCGTCTACAGCGCAAGACCTTAGTCCCGCCGTCTTCTCAAGAGAACGGAGGTCGTTTCGCCACGAATTGGGCCGCCGTCGGAGTTAGTCAACACCGACGGCGGCGCCTGCAATATGGGCGAGTGGGTTGTGTGCGGATATGGTGTGATCGCGGAAGTGGATTGTAGACCGCTAACCGCGAGGGCTTCTTTTGGACAGCGGCGAACTGTCCAACGGGTTCTCAGCCGACTTGGCCGATCGCCGCTCCTTCAGCCACAGGGACTTCTTTCTCCTTGCTAGGTTCTCGTCTCGAACGCTGTCGTCGGCGGTCACTCCGCCATGCATCGCGGCAATCACGTAGTCGGCTCTGTTGGTTCGAAAGTCGCCTTTTTGTACGGACATCGTTTTCTCCCAGTGCGAGGCATTTCCCCCCTTTTTGCCTGACGCTGAAACTAACTGCCTATCCGTGGTGCAAGTCTACCAATCGCCGATTGTATTAAAACGATACACTCAAGGTGGCACGATCGCACGAGAGGAGCCAATACTGGCGGGGCTCCTTCATTG
>NZ_RZQY01001041.1:0-1332 GCF_003998575.1 Mesorhizobium sp. M7A.F.Ca.CA.001.10.2.1
GATGCAGATGATCGAACAGCATCTGGCGGCGGAAGGAGCAGCCGACCGGCAGCGACCAAGCCTCGGCGATCGTGCGCATTTGTGCAACCGCCTCGGCGTCCCAGCGCGTGCCGCCGAGGATGACGAACGGCCGCTTGGCCTTGGCCAGCAGCTTTTCCAGCGCATCGAGCTCCGCTTCGCCCGGCCGTGTCTCAACCGGCGTGTGCGGCAAGGCGATGGCCGCTTCGACGATACTGGTCAGCATGTCTTCGGGCAGCGAGATCACCACCGGGCCGGGACGGCCCGATGTCGCCACCGCGAAAGCGCGGGTGACGAATTCGGGGATGCGCGAGGCGTCGTCGATCTCGACCACCCATTTGGCGATGTCGCCGAAGAACCTCTTATAGTCCACCTCCTGGAACGCTTCGCGCTCCTTGGCGTGGCTGGCGACCTGGCCGATGAACAGGATGACGGGTATCGAATCCTGCATGGCGATGTGGATGCCGGCCGAGGCGTTGGTGGCGCCGGGGCCGCGGGTGACGAAGCAGATGCCGGGCTTGCCGGTCAGGCGGCCATGGCAATCGGCCATCATGGCGGCACCGCCTTCCTGGCGGCAGACGATGGTGCGGATCGCAGAGTCGTGCAGCGCGTCGAGCACTGCCAGATAGGATTCACCCGGCACGCAATAGATGCGGTCGGTGCCGTTGGCTTCGAGCGCGTCGACGATGAGTTGTCCGCCGGTCTTCATTGTCCAGACTTCTCCAGTTCGGCAAGGATTTCTTGCGTGTGCTCGCCCAGGCGTGGCGAGGGGCGCTCATAGACCAGCGGCGTGCCGGACATCACCATCGGCGCACGCACCGAAGGCAGAAGATTGCCATGGCCGTCGTCGAGATCGAGCCGCATGCCGCGCGCGATCGTCTGCGGATCGGCAAACATCTGGCCGATCGTGTTGATCGGGCTCGCCGGCACGCCGGCCGCTTCCAGCTTGGCCAGCAGCGGATCGCGGTCAAAAATCTTCAGCGCCTCGATCATGCGCTCGCGCAACTTGACCCGGTTGGCGACCCGGGCGGGATTGGTGGCGAAGTCGGGATTGGCAGGCAGGTCGTCCAGTCCGACAGCGGCGCAGAATTTGGCGAACTGGCCGTCATTGCCGACCGCCAGGATGATGTGCCCGTCCCGGACCGGCACCACCTCATACGGGGCGATGTTCATATGCGCATTGCCCATCTGCACCGGCGATTGGCCGGAGACGAGATAGTTCAAATTCTGGTTGCCGAGCGCCGAGATCTGGGTGTCGAAAAGCGCCATGTCGACGTGCTGGCCTTCGCCGGTCTGCTCGGCATGGCGCAATGC
>NZ_RZQY01001042.1:0-1329 GCF_003998575.1 Mesorhizobium sp. M7A.F.Ca.CA.001.10.2.1
GCGCTGCAGGACACGCGCAGCAAGGTGCAGGACGCCAAGGCCGACCTGCCGCAGGCGGCGGTCAGCACGCGTTCAGGCAGATTTCCCGAGAGGGTGACGACGAGCACGGGAAATTCGGAAATGTTGACTTCGGTGACGACAGGTTCTTCCGCCGCCTGCGGCAGGTCGGCCTTGGCGTCCTGCACCTTGCTGCGCGTGTCCTGCAGCGCGGTGGCCAGATTGGTCTGCGGCTGGAATTCGACCAGCACGTAGCCGCCGCCCTGGAAAGCGGCCGAACGCATCTCCTTGAGGCCCTTCAGGCTTTTCAGCTTGCTTTCCATCGGCCGCAGCAGAAGCCGCTCCGAATCCTCGGGCGAAATGCCCTGGTAGATCAGGCTGACATACATCATCGGAATCGGAACGTCGGGCTCCGCTTCCTTTGGCGTCGCCTGATATGCGACCCAGCCCGCCAGCAGAAGGAAGACGAGGACCGAAATGGTCAGGCGGGCATTGTTGATTGCGAGTCTGACGATATCCATGGCTAACGCCTGTTCTTGAATTTTCACGAGCTGCGTCGCAGCCGATTGTCCCCGCCCAGGGCTAGTCCGTCGCGATCTCTTGCTACTGCGTGCCGGCCGTCGCTTCGCCGAGCAGCTTCTTGATGATCGCTTGGTCGGCCTCGACCGGATTGACCAGATCGCCTTCCTTCACCAGTTCCTGGCCGGCGACGATGATGCGGGCGTCGGCCGGTATGCCGCCGAGGACGAGGCCTGTCGGCGTGTCGTCGACGAGGTCGATGGGGAAGAACGCCACCTTGTTGTCCTTGCTCACGGCACGGATGCCGAGGTCGCCCTTGTCGCCGAGCGTCACAACCGAGCGCGGCAGCAGCACCGCGTCGGTCGGCTGTGCGTTGAGCGCGATTTCCGCCGTCATGCCGGCCGGCACGGAGCCGTCGGCATTGGGGACGGCAACCTCGACGCGGAAGGTGCGGGTCGCCGACGAGGCGTCGCGGCTGATGTAGCGCACGGTGCCTTGGACGGTCTGGCCGCTGACCAGCCGTATGGTGGCCTTGTCGCCGAGCTTGAGGTAGCCGAGATCGCGCTCGCTGACTTCGCCGCGAGCAATCACCGGATCGAGCTTGAGGATGGTCGCCACCTCGCCGCCTTGCATGATGGAGCTGCCAAGTTCCACCGGCACCCGGTCGATAACGCCGTCGAAAGGCGCCTTCACCTCGTTGCGGTCGAGTTCGGCCTGTGCCGTTTCCAGTTGCGACTGCGCCGAGGTCAGGTTCGAGCGCGCGGTGTCGAGCTGCAGCTTCGGCAGATTGCCTGATTTCATCAGCCGCAAGGC
>NZ_RZQY01001043.1:0-1320 GCF_003998575.1 Mesorhizobium sp. M7A.F.Ca.CA.001.10.2.1
GCAAGGAACTGCGTGAAAGGCTGAACGGCGGCAAGTAGGCGCGACGTCAGCGCCTGACGGCCTTTCGGACAGGCCAGCTTCCGACGGAAAACATCATGTTCAATCGCTTCATCCTCATCGCGATCTTCGTGCCCCTGGCGATCATCCTGATCGCACTCGCCGTTGCCAACCGCGAACTGGTCGCCTTCACGCTCGATCCGTTCAACCCCGGCAATCCGAAGCTGACCCTGACTTTGCCGCTGTTCATTTTCCTGTTCCTGGCACTCGCCATCGGCATGATCGTCGGCAGCCTGGCAACCTGGGTCAAGCAGGGCCGCTATCGCAAGCTGGCGCGCCAGCGCGGCGTCGAGGCCGAGAACCTGCGCCAGGCGGTCAGCCGTGCGCCGGCGGCACCGCAAAGCCCGGCTCTGGGAACGGCCCCAGGCTCCACCCAAGGGTCCGCCCAAGGGTCCGCCCATGGGTCCGCCCATGGGTCCGCATTGCCGAAGCCGACCGCTTGAGCCGCCCGTCGGCGGTTTTGTCCCCACGGAGTTCTTCATGCTGACCATTTCGGCCGCAGAGGTCGACCATGCGCTGAGCTTTGCCGGGCTGGTCGAGACGCTGCGCATGGCGTTTCGCGACGGCGCGGTGCAGCCGGTCAGGCATCATCATACGATCGAGCGGCCAGATGGCGCGGCCTCCACCCTGCTCTTGATGCCCGCCTGGACCGACCTCAACGCGGCCGGCACATCGGCCGGCGGTCACATCGGCGTCAAGATCGTCACCGTGTCCCCCGACAACAATGCCATCGGCAAGCCGGCGGTGATGGGGCTCTATCTCCTGCTCAATGGCGCCACCGGCGAACCTGAGGCCTTGATCGACGGCCAGCGGCTGACACAGTGGCGCACCGCCTGTGCTTCGGCGCTTGCGGCCTCCTATCTCGCCCGCGACGATGCCTCGCGGCTGCTGGTGGTCGGCGCCGGCGCGCTGTCGCCCTTCCTCGCCAAGGCGCACTCGGCCGTACGGCCGATCAAGACCATCCGCATCTGGAACCGCACCCCGGCCAATGCCGAGAAGGTCGCGGCCGATCTGCGCGCCGAGGGTTTTGCAGCCAGCGCGGCGAGCGATCTCGATGCCGAGCTTGGGCAGGCCGACATCGTCTCCTCGGCGACGATCACGACGACGCCGCTGATCAAGGGTGCGCTGTTGCAGCCGGGAACCCATGTCGACCTGGTCGGAGGCTTTACGCCGACGATGCGCGAGAGCGACGACGACGCGATCAGGCTCGCCCGCGTCTATGTCGACATCAGTGAAGGAGACAAGAAGCAAGCAGGAGAAAAA
>NZ_RZQY01001044.1:0-1315 GCF_003998575.1 Mesorhizobium sp. M7A.F.Ca.CA.001.10.2.1
GGCTGAAGGTCAGCCGCAACACCGTGCGCGAGGCACTGACACGCTGGGAAGGGCTCGGCCTCGTCGAGCGCCGGCAGGGCAGCGGCACCTATCTCAAGGCGGCTGTTTCACACGATATGCTGCACATGCCGCTGACGCTGGCGGGCGGCAATGATTTCACCAGCCTGATGCAGACGATGGAGATCCGCCGCGCGCTGGAGGCGGAGGCCGCAGCCCTTTGCGCCGAACGCGCCAGCCAGGCCGACATCGCCGAAATTGCACGCAAGCTCGACATCATGGAGCAGGCGTTCCGCACGCGCGACGGCATGTCGTCGGAAGAGGATTGGGAGTTCCACCAGGCGATCTACCGGGCCTCGGGTAATCCGCTGTTCGAGCAGATCATCGCCGCCATGTACGAATTGTTCCACCGCTTCTGGGAGCATCCGCTCGGCGTTCGCGATTTCGGCCATGCCAGCTTTCCCTATCACCGCACCATCTACGAATGCATCGCAGCCCGTGACCCGCAGGGCGCCCGCGCCGAAGCGCTCAAGCTGATCGCCACCGTCGAGGACGATCTCAAGCGCGGTGCGGCCAAACTCAAACTTTCGAGCCAGACATGAACGAGCATCCATCCGGTTTCGATCACGACTATCTCGCCGAGGCGGCGACACTCTTGGCGCATGACGAACCGTTCCCTGGCGGTGCGGTGGTGCCGCCGATCTACCAGACCTCGCTGTTCACCTTCGCCAGCTATGCCGAGATGGCCGATACCTTTGCTGGCAAACGAAAGCAGCCGATCTATTCGCGCGGCGACAATCCGACGGTGATGGAGTTCGAGGCGCGCGTGGCAGCGCTTGAGGGCGCAGAAGCCGCGCGCGGCTTTTCCAGCGGCATGGCGGCGATCAGCGCCACGGTGCTTGCGTTCGTTGGGGCAGGCGAGCGCATCGTGGCGGTGCGCAATTGCTATGGCGATGCCTACCGTTTGTTCGAGCGGCTGTTGCCGCGGCTCAACATCAAGGTTGATTATGTCGACGGCTCCGACCCGGATGCGGTGGCGGCGGCACTTCCCGGCGCCAAGCTGCTGTATCTGGAAAGCCCGACCTCGATGATGTTCGAGTTGCAGGACATCGCGCATCTGACACGGTTGGCCAAGGAACAGGGCATCGTCACCACCATCGACAATTCCTGGGCGACGCCGGTCTTCCAGAAGCCGATCACGCATGGTGTCGACCGGGTGCTGCATTCGGCCTCGAAATACCTTGGCGGCCACAGCGACACCGTCGCGGGCGTCGTGGCGGGTTCGGCCGCTCATATCAAGCACATCAACGAGCAGACC
>NZ_RZQY01001045.1:0-1310 GCF_003998575.1 Mesorhizobium sp. M7A.F.Ca.CA.001.10.2.1
CCGCCTATCCCGTACGCGGCCGTGCCGTCAGCCAGTCTTTCACCCCCGCCGATCCAGCCTCGCCACCAGCCGGTCCCCCGCCCACTGGATGCCGCAGACCAGGATGATCAGCACGATGACCACCGCGATCATGACGGACGTCTCAAATCGTTGATAGCCGTAGCGGATGGCGAGGTCGCCGAGGCCGCCGGCGCCGATGGCGCCGGCCATGGCCGAGGCACCGATCAGCGTCACCAGCGTCACCGTGAAGCCGGCGACGATGCCGGGCAGGGCTTCCGGCACCAGCACCTCGCGGATGATCGTCCAGCGGTTGCCGCCCATGGCGCGCGCCGCCTCGATCAAGCCACGGTCGACCTCACGCAACGACACTTCGGCAATGCGCGCGTAATAGGGCGTGGCGGCGATCGACAGCGGCACGATGGCTGCCCATGTGCCGATCGAGGTGCCGACGATCAGCCGCGTCACCGGGATCAGTGCCACCAGAAGGATGATGAAGGGCACCGAACGGAAGCCGTTGATGACGGCGCCGAGCGCCCGGTTCACCCACAGGCTTTCGGCAATCCCGCCGCGTTCGGTGGCGATCAGTGCCAGGCCGAGCGGCAGGCCGAAGACCAGCGAGATGAGGCCGGAGGCGGCTGTCATCAGGACGGTTTCCCAAATCGAACGCAGCAGAAGTTCAAACAGGATCGGCGACATGGCCAAGCACCTCCACCCGCGCCTGGCGGGTCTTCAGGAATGTGATGATGTCAGCGAGATGATTTGCATCGCTGCCGGGAACAGACAGGAACAGCGTGCCGACGGGCTGTTGCTGGATATGGTCGATGCCGCCGTGGATGAGGCGGAAGGCGCCTGGAACAGCCGTGGCAAGGTCGGACAGCAACGGGCCGCGTGCCGCATCACCGGCCACGTCGACGCGCAGGATCGTCTCCGCGCCGGCCGCCGGCAGCAGCCGGGCCGCCAGTTCGGCTGGCAGCTGTGGCCGGATGGCGCCGAGCAGGCTTTTGGTGATGTCTGATTGTGGGTCGGCAAACACCGACCAGACCGGCCCTTGCTCGACGATGCGCCCGGCGTCGATCACCGCAACGCGGTCGGCGATCGAGCGGACCACCTCCATCTCATGGGTGATCAGAAGGATGGTCAGCCCAAGCTGCCGGTTGATGTCCTTGAGAAGGGCGAGGATGGAGCGCGTTGTTTCCGGATCGAGCGCCGAGGTGGCTTCGTCCGACAAGAGCAGCGCCGGGCGTGCTGCCAGCGCCCGGGCGATGCCGACACGCTGCTTCTGGCCGCCCGACAGTGACGCCGGATAGGCT
>NZ_RZQY01001046.1:0-1304 GCF_003998575.1 Mesorhizobium sp. M7A.F.Ca.CA.001.10.2.1
GCTGCAGCGCATTCCGCCGGCGGATCTCGTCGAGGCACAGACGTTCCACGCCAGGCCCGGCAACCAGATCGACATGAACGTACTGGTGTCGCGGCTGGAAACGTCCGGTTTTGAGCGCGTGCCGACCGTGCGTGGCATCGGCGAGTTCGCGGTGCGCGGCGGCATTCTCGACCTGTTCGCGCCTGGCTGGACCGAAGCGCTCAGGCTCGACTTCTTCGGCGACACGCTTGAATCGATCCGCGTCTTCGACGCCGCCACGCAGCGCACCACCGGCCAGCGCAAGTCGATGGCGCTGCAGGCGATGAGCGAAGTGGCGCTGACGCCCGAAACCATCAGCCGTTTCCGCCGCTCCTATATCGAAGCCTTTGGCGCTCCACAGCGCGATGACGGGCTCTATGCAGCAGTCAGCGAAGGCAGGCGGTTTGCCGGAATGGAACACTGGCTGCCGTTTTTCTATGAGCGGCTGGAGACGGTGTTCGACTATCTGCCTGACACGCCTGTCATCTTCGACCATCTGGCGCATGAGGCGTTGGCCGAACGCCACACGCTGATCCTCGACCATTACGAGGCGCGCAAGAAGCAGGCGGACGGTGCCTTGAAGGACGCCGTGCCCTACAAGCCGGTCGCACCGGACCTGCTCTATCTCTCCCCGGAAAACCTGATTGCCTCGCTCGGGCCGCGTGAAGCGATCGACTTCACGCCATTCGACGCGCCCGAAGTTGGCGCCAAGAAGGTCTATCACGCCGGCTCGCGCCACGGCCGCAGCTTCGTCGAGGAGCGCGCCGATCCGAACGCCAATGTGTTCGATGTCGTCGTCAAACACATCGCCGATGAGCGCGCGGCGCGCCGCCGCATTGTCATTGCCGGCTGGACCGAAGGCTCGCTCGACCGGCTTGGCCAGATCCTTGCCGAACACCATCTCGGCAATCTCAAGCAGGTGGCGACGCTGGCGGAAGCCGAAAAGCTCGAACCGGGGCAGGCGGCCCTGGCCGTACTGCCGCTCGAATCCGGCTTCGAGACCGAAAAACTGGTCGTCGTCGCCGAACAGGACATTTTGGGCGACCGGCTGATCCGGCGTTCGAAACGCAAGAAGCGTCCCTCGGACTTCATTGCCGAGGCCTCGGCGCTGTCGGCCGGCGACATTGTCGTCCATGCCGATCATGGCATTGGCCGTTTCATCGGCCTGCGTACCATCGAAGCGGTCGGCGCACCGCATGACTGCCTTGAAATCCACTATGCGGGTGACGACCGGCTGTTCCTGCCGGTGGAAAACATCGAGCTTCTGTCGCGCTACGGTTCTGACA
>NZ_RZQY01001047.1:0-1303 GCF_003998575.1 Mesorhizobium sp. M7A.F.Ca.CA.001.10.2.1
GAGCAGTGTGGTGCCGAAGCACATCTATGAGGTCGGCAAGATCGAGGACAACCCGGCCAACAACGCGCCCATCGGCACCGGACCGTTCAAATTCGGCGAGTACAAGGCCGGCCAATATTACCGGCTGACCAAAAACGCCGACTACTGGGGCAAGGACGAGCCCTATCTCGACGAGATCATCTATCAAGTGCTGCCGGATCGCACGTCAGCGGCGAGCGCGCTGGAGGCCGAGGAGATCCAGCTCGCAGCCTTTTCCGCCGTGCCGCTGGCCGACCTCGACCGCATCTCCAAGGTGCCGGGCCTGAAGGTGATCTCCAAGGGTTACGAAGGGCTGACCTATCAGCTCGTCGTCGAGATCAACCATCGCCGCAAGGAACTGGCCGACCTGAAAGTGCGGCAGGCGATCGCGCATGCCATCGACAAGGATTTCGTCGTCAAGACGGTGTTCCTCGGCTATGCCGCGACAGCCACCGGTCCGGTGCCGAAGAACGATCCGCAATTCTACACCGCCGACGTGCCGACCTATGCCTTCGACGTCGCCAAGGCCAACGCGCTGCTCGACGAGGCTGGCTACAAGAAAGGCGCCGACGGCAACCGCTTTTCGCTCAAGCTGCTGCCTGCGCCCTATTTCAACGAGACCAAGCAGTTCGGCGACTATCTGCGCCAGGCGCTCGCCGCCATCGGCATCGATGCTCAGCTGGTCAACAACGACTCGGCCGCGCACATCAAGGCGGTCTACACCGACCACGCCTTCGACCTCGCTGTCGGCCCGCCGGTGTTCCGCGGCGACCCGGCGATCTCGACCACCATCCTGGTGCAGAGCGGCATTCCGGACGGCGTGCCGTTCTCCAACCAGGGCGGCTACAAGAACGACGCGCTCGATGCGCTCATCGCCAAGGCATCGGAGACGCTCGATACATCAGCCCGCACCGACCTCTACAAGGAATTCCAGAAGGAGGTGGCCACCGACCTGCCGCTGATCAACGTCGCCGAATGGAGTTTTATCAGCGTCGCGCGCGACACCGTCGGCAACATCGCCAACAACCCGCGCTGGGCGGTGTCGAACTGGGCGGACACGTATTTGGAATCGTGACAGAATTGCGCGGATGAGAGTTCGCGAAATCAGCGTAGGCGTTGAGCCCTACGAGGCCCCCCTCTGTCCTGCCGGACATCTCCCCCTCAAGGGGGGAGATTGGCTGGCCGCACCGTCGGCTGATTTTCCTGCAGCGTCGAACATTGGCGAAACCATAAATGACTTCCGATCTCCCCCCTTGAGGGGGAGATGTCCGGCAGGACAGAGGGG
>NZ_RZQY01001048.1:0-1300 GCF_003998575.1 Mesorhizobium sp. M7A.F.Ca.CA.001.10.2.1
ACCCGGTAGGACGCGACCGTCTCCTTGTCGGGACCATGCCCGATCGCGGACGAGGCCGCGTCGATCAGGTGACGGAACAGATCGGTCTCGAAGACGCTTTCCACCCCTTGCAGGATGGACGCCATCCGCTCCAGGCCCATGCCGGTGTCGATCGAGGGGCGCGGCAGGTCGATGCGCTCCTCCTTCGTCACCTGTTCATACTGCATGAACACCAGGTTCCAGAATTCGAGGAAACGGTCGCCATCCTCCTCCGGGCTGCCGGGAGGGCCGCCCCAGATGTGTTCGCCGCGGTCGATGAAGATTTCAGAGCACGGCCCGCACGGTCCGGTGTCGCCCATCGCCCAGAAATTGTCCGAGGTCGCGATGCGAATGATGCGGTCGTCGGAAAAACCGGCGATCTTCTTCCAGAAGCCGGCCGCCTCGTCATCCGTGTGATAGACGGTGACCAGCAGCTTGTCCTTGTTCAGCCCGAACTCCCTGGTGATCAGGTTCCAGGCAAGCTCGATGGCGCGCTCCTTGAAATAGTCGCCGAAGGAGAAATTACCGAGCATCTCGAAGAAGGTCAGATGGCGCGCGGTGTAGCCGACATTGTCGAGATCATTGTGCTTGCCGCCGGCGCGAACGCTCTTCTGGGCGGTCGAGGCGCGCGAATAGGGCCGCTTCTCCAGACCGGTGAAGACGTTCTTGAACTGCACCATGCCGGCGTTGGTGAACATCAGCGTCGGGTCGTTGCGCGGCACCAGCGGACTCGATGCGACGATCTCGTGACCCTCCTTGCGGAAGTAGTCGAGAAATGTCGACCGGATTTCGTTCACGCCACTCATGATGCTGCCTTTTTGGAAGAGCCGCCGGGCCAACCGGCGGAAATGGGCTCTGCGTTTTAGAAGATTAGGACTTGGCCTTTTAGCCGCCGCGCTTCACCCTGTCCAGAAACACGGAATTGGTCCAATCCACGGCCTTTGCCGGCCGTTCGACCCGGCCTGGTTCCGCCGCCGAAACGCAAAACCGCCGGCACTGGGCCGGCGGTTTCGAAACGCAATAACGCGGAACTCGATTACATAAGCCTGAGATAATAGAACGCGATTATGGCCGAACTCCGGCCGGCATCGCGCACGAAGCTGTTACATCGCGCCGGATTCTTCCTCGAAACCGTCATCATCGCCGCGCTCAGGGCCGCCATTCTCGAGGAATTTTTCGGCGATCAGCCCGGCATTCTGCCTGATCGACAACTCGATCTCGCGTGCCGTGTCGGGATTGTCACGCAGGAACAGCTTGGCATTTTCGCGGCCCTGGCCGAGAC
>NZ_RZQY01001049.1:0-1288 GCF_003998575.1 Mesorhizobium sp. M7A.F.Ca.CA.001.10.2.1
ACGCAGACCTGCGTCAGCGCCTCGCATTGGGTCGGGTTGACCTTGCCCGGCATGATCGACGAGCCCGGTTCGTTTTCCGGCAGCGACAGCTCGCCGAGGCCCGAACGCGGGCCGGAACCGAGGAAACGGATGTCGTTGGCGATCTTGAACAGTGCGGCGGCCGCCGCATTGATGGCGCCGTGCGAAAACACCATGGAATCATGGGCCGCCAGCGCCTCGAATTTGTTCGGCGCGGTGACGAAGGCGATGCCCGTAATGCTGGCGATGCGATCCGCCACCCTTTCGGCGAAGCCGACCGGCGCGTTGAGGCCGGTGCCGACGGCGGTGCCGCCCTGCGCCAGCTCCTGCAGGCCGGGCAATGTCAGCTCGATGCGCTTGATCGACGAGGCGACCTGCGCTGCATAGCCCGAAAACTCCTGGCCAAGCGTTAGCGGGGTGGCGTCCTGTGTGTGCGTGCGGCCGATCTTGATGATGTGATTGAACTCTCTGCTCTTGGCGGCGAGCGCCTTGTGCAGATGCTTCAGCGCCGGCAACAGATCGTGCACGATGCGTTCGGCGCAGGCGATGTGCATGGCCGTCGGATAGGTGTCGTTCGACGACTGGCTCATATTGACGTGATCGTTGGGATGCACCGGCTTCTTGGAACCCATGACGCCGCCCAGCATCTCGATCGCACGGTTGGAGATCACCTCATTGGCGTTCATGTTGGACTGCGTGCCCGAGCCGGTCTGCCAGACCACCAGCGGGAAATGGTCGTCGAGCTTGCCGTCGATGACCTCTTGCGCCGCCTCGACAATCGTCTTGCCGATGGAAAGATCAAGCCGCTTGAGCTCCATGTTGGCTTCGGCCGCCGCCCGCTTGACGATGCCCAGCGCGCGCACGATCGACGCCGGCTGCTTCTCCCAGCCGATCTTGAAATTGCCGAGCGAACGCTGCGCCTGCGCGCCCCAGTACCGGTCGGCGGCAACTTCGATGGGACCGAACGTGTCGGTTTCGGTTCTGGTATTTGCAGCGGTCACGGGTCTCTCCTTGTCGAAGTCGGCAACGGCGTATCGCGTTGCACAAACGGCTTCAAGCGGAGATTGCGGAGGGGATTGATGCAAATCGGTTGAAGGTGATCTCCCCCCTCGAGGGGAGATGTCGCCGAAGGCGACAGAGGGGGTCGGTTCGACCGGGCGTGACCTCTTATCGCCGCCGGAAGAGGCTGGCGCCCCACGCCTGCTGCCATCTCCCCTCAAAGGCGGGGGATTCTTGCGAAGGAGGACCCCCACCCTAGCCCCCCCACAAG
>NZ_RZQY01000104.1:0-12974 GCF_003998575.1 Mesorhizobium sp. M7A.F.Ca.CA.001.10.2.1
ATGGTGACCTGGTTGAGGAACAGGTTCATCCAGATCAGCAGGTCCGGCTCGTCATAGCGGGTGGCGAAGGCAAGCGGCTCCTTCGACAACAGGTCCGGCATGATGGTGAAGCTGCCGGCCGGATAGGCGGTCGACTGGCCCTTGACCGCCGAGACGTCGTTGACGCCGCAATCGGCCTGGCCGTTGTTGACGGCGTCGAGCAGCAGCGGACCGCCGCCCTTGTAGCTCTTGATGTCGGCGTCGGGGAAGGCTTTCTTGGCTTCCTTCTCGCCGGTGGCGCCGAGCAGCACGGCGATCTTGGTGCCCTTGGCCTTGCAGTCCTCAGTGGTCTTGAACTTGCTGTCGGCCTTGGTGAAGACGGTGCTGCCCGTGTACATGTAAGGCGTGGTGAAGGCGACCTTCATGCCACGCGCCAGCGTCGGTGTCATGTCGGCGACCAGAAGGTCGGCCTTACCCGACAACAGCGCCGGAATCAGACCATCCCAGTCGAAGTCGAGGAACGTGATTTTCACACCCATTTCCTTGGCCATCAGTTCGGCCAGTTCGACCGAACTGCCGGTGCGTTCGCCGTTGGCGCCAACCAGCGAGAAGGGCGGTCCTTGAGTCTGCACGGCGACGCGCAACTCGCCGCGCTTGGTGATGTCGTCGAGCGTACCGGCACTGGCAGCGGCAGTGAGCCCGGCGAGTGCAAGCCCGGCGATGAAAAATCTGGCAATCTTCATTTCGGTATTCCTCCTTGTTTTATTGTTCCACGTTGTTTTTCACCCTTTGGGGTGCTTTTTGAGCGGCAGCGCCGTTGCCGACGGCAGCCACCGTTCGAAAATCTTCCTGCCTCAGTCCCGTGCCACCGTCTCGGAAACCGTGATGCCACGCTTGGCCAGTTCGTCGAAGAACCTGATGTCGGGCACGTCCAGCAGCGGGTTCAAAAGGCCCGGTCTGGTGATCTCACGCCGCGCGAGCATCTGCGCCACGATGCTGGCGGGATAGCCGACGCCGAGGCTCATGCCGAACAGGCCCGAAGCCAGGTCCCGCTCGATGATCAGGTCCGACGTCACCGTCTTGGCGCGGCCGTCTTCGAGGCCGGAAAAGACATTGCGCATCACGCACAGGTCCTTCTCGCCGGGACCATATTGCAGTTGCGGGCCGAGCAGACGGCCGAGGAATTCGCGCGGGCTGTTGCCTGTGCCGGGCACCTTGTCTTCGGAGAGGAAGCCAAGCTCCTTCAGCGGCGCCCAGAAGGCCGACCATCCCGGCCAGCGCAGCGTGTAGCGGCCGGAGCGGCGCAATCCCTTGGCGGCGTCCAGCATCTCGACATAATGCAGCGCATCGCCATTGGGGAAGGCTTCGAGCTTGCCCAGACCCGCAACCTCGATTTCATGGATGAACGGATTGTCGTGCTGCTGGCCGGCCGGCACCGCGACGCGTTTCCCGTCTTCGATCATCACGCTGTCGCGGTTCTGGCTGACCAGGACCATGTCGAAATTCCAGCTCACCTTGTAGCACAGCGGCTTGGCCATCGCCTTCGGCTCGGGGATGCCGCCGCAATAGGAATCGATCGAGGAAATCGAGTCGAACTGCCTGGCGGCGCGCGCGTACAGCACGAGGTCGATGCCGGGGTCGAGCCCGCATTCGGTCATGATCGAGACGCCGGCCTGTTCGGCGGCTGGCGCCAGGTCGGCGATCGACTTGGCGTAATTGGTGGTGACCAGCGGCGTGCGCGTGGCGATCGCGGCCTGCACCGCCTGGCGCATCAGCGGCTGCGGCAACAGGTCGATGACGGCGTCGACATCATCAAGCACAGTGGCCAGCGCCGGGCCGATCGCGCCTTCAGGCACCACGAAGCGCACGCGGGCAAGATCGGTCAGGCCGGCAAGCCGGGCCGGGCCATCCGCTGCGGTATCGACGCAGACGATTTCCTCGACGCCGACGCTGGCGACGAGGTCGGCGATTGCCGCCCGACCTTGCAGGCCGAGGCCGCCTAGTACCGCGATCTTCATGCCGGCTCCTTGCGGTCGTCCGACCAGCAGCCTTCCGGCAGGCTGACCCATTTGTTGCAGGACGCCATGACGACGAAGGTTTCGCTGCGCACGACTTCGCCGGGCTCGCCGGCGCCGGGGATCAGTTCGCTGGTGACGCGGTAGAGATCGGCGACGTCACCGGCCACCGTCACGTCGACGATGATGTCGAAGCGCCCGGTGACCACCGAAGCCGAGTTGACGAAGGGCAGTTCGGAAATGCGCTGTGCCAGTTCGCGGGCCCGGCCGCGCCCCTGGGCATTGATGCCGACAATGGCCGAGATCAGCTCGGGGCGCTCGGTCAGGTTCAGCAGGCCGACGATCTTGAGCAGGTTGCGGTCGAGCAGGTTGCGCAGCCGCGTGCGCACCGTCGGCACCGAAATCGCCAACATCTCGGCGATGCGGTTGATGCCCGGCTGTGCATCCTGCGACAGCTGTTTGACCAGCCGCCGATCGGTCAGATCAAGATGTTCCCGCAAAGTCCCCGTCTTTCACAAAAGGAAAAAACTTCGGCTATTTTTTTGCCAATGTGCAAACAAGCTACGTCACGGATATTTGAAAAGCAAGGCGCTGTTTTCACGCGAACTGGGTAGGTCGTCTGCCTGCAGGCGGCCGAACGTGCTGGCGAAAGGCAGCGCGCAGACTAGGACAATCGTGTTGTGATCGGGCGATTGAAGGTGGTGATGCCCCGCTGTCGACGCATGCCGCCGGCGCGTGGCCCGTCCGGATTTCTTCGATATTAATTTTCTTGGTCAAGAATTTGCCCGATCAAGCTGGCACAAGGTCGGCGATCTGCAATGATGTTCCAAGTTTTTCTGACATGATGCTTCATCGATATGGGCGTTTGACTAAAGTGGCGCAGTGTTACCTTGCTTGCCTTGCGGTCCTGCTCGCATTCGGCCCGCCGGTCATGGCAGCCGATAATCGTCTGCACAATTGCGGCGACGATGAGCTCGACGCCTCCAAGCGGATCGTCGTGTGCACCAGCCTGCTGGAGGACAAGGCCGTATCGGTGAATGATCAAGCCCTTGCCCATTTCAACCGAGCGAATGCACTGGACGGCAGCGGCGAATATGACCGCGCCATTGCGGACCTCGACCAGGCGATTGCGCTCGATCCGAATCATATCCTCGCCTTTCGACGGCGCGCCGAGATCTGGATGAAGAAAGGCGACAAGGCTCGCGCCATTGCTGACTATGACCAGGCGATCAGGCTCGATCCAAAGGATGCCTCGATCTACCGCGACCGCGCTGATGTCTGGGCGAGCAAGATGTTCTACAAGCGGGCCATTGCCGAGTACGATCAGGCGATCAGCCTCGATCCGAAAAACGCCGTCGGCTACAACAATCGCGGTCTGCTATGGTCGTACATCGATGATGCGGACCGGGCCTTAGCCGACCTTAGCCAGGCGATCACCCTCAATCCCCATTATGCCGAAGCCGTCACCAATCGGGGTCGGGTCTGGTCGTACAAAGGCGAGTATGATCTTGCGCTGGCGGACTACGATTACGCGATCGCCATCAATCCAGGCTATGTGCAAGCCTACGACAGCAGGGGCCTCGTCTGGGCATCCAGGCATAAATATGATGACGCCATATCAGATTACAATCTCGCGATCGCAATAGATGCCGGCTATGCTGGCGCCTACAGGAACCGTGCCGCGGCCTGGAGCGATAAAGGCAAATACGACACCGCCATCGCGGACTATGATCAAGCGATCTTCCTCAATCCTGAAGATGCCGCCGCCTATCTCGGGCGCTGTTACGTGTGGCTGTACATGGCGAAAAACAATCGCGCGATCAATGATTGCACTCAGGCGTTGCACTATGCGCCGAACTATCCCAGCGCCTACGAAGCGCTGGGTATCGCCAGTATGTACAAGACAGACTATGTCGAGGCCTTCGCCAACTTCAACGAGGCTGTTCGTCGAAACCCAAAATTCGCGGGTTTCTATCAAAGTCGCGGCATTGCCGGATTCTACTTTGGTCCGGCCGCCAAGGCACAGGCCGATCTGGAGAAGTCCGCCCAAATGCAGCCCCAGGATGCGTATTCCGCAATCTGGGTGGACCTTGCCCGGCGCCGCAACGGGCAGTCGAGCATCCTGCGCGTGGCAAAGCTCGACATGACGAAATGGCCGGCGCCGCTGGTCCGCATGCTGCTGGGTGACCAGGCGCCTGAAGTGACACTGAAGGCGGCTGATGATCCGGATGCAACCATCAGGAACGAGCAGGTCTGCGAGGCCAATTTCTACACAGCGGAATTCCAGCGGCTGCAGCATCGTGACGACGAGACGTTGCCGCTCTATCGGCTCGTGCTAAGCGATTGCCCAAAGCATTTCATCGAATACCTCGCTGCGATCAACGCGCTACGCTCCATGGGCAAAGCGCCGTAGAGCGCGACTTCACACCAGCGCCTCCGCCAGCAGTTTTGCCTGTGGCGTCAGATCCTCGAAGCGGCGGGCACAGAGGGTGAGCTGGCGTGTTGCCCAGTCGTCGGTCAACCGTAGGCTGCGCAGCGTGCGGGCGGAGCGGCGCGCGGCACTTTCGGGCACGATGGCGATGCCGGCGCCCTGGGCGACCAGCCGGCAGACATTGTCGAGGCCGGGCACGCGGATGCGGAAGTGCAGATGGCCGCCAAGGCGGGCGGCCTGACGGGTGATGTGCTCCTGCAAGGGATGGCCGGCGCTCAGGCCGACAAAGGCTTCGCCGAGCAGGTCGCCGAGGCTGGCCGTATTGCCTTCGAGGTCGGGCCAGTCTCGCGCGGCGATCACCATGAGCCTGTCGATGAAGAACGGCTTCTGCTCCAGATGCGAAAGGCCGGCCCAGGTCGCGGCGATGCCGAGATCGGCGGCACCGCTTGCCACCGCCTCTGCGATCTCGTGGCTGGGGCGCTCGTCGAGGTCGATGTCGATGCCGGGATGCGCGACGAGGAAGGCCGGCAGCATGTCGCGCAGCAGCGCGCTGGTGGCGGCCGTGTTGGCCATCAGCCGCACGCGGGCGCGCAAGCCCGTGGCATAGGCGCCGAGGTCGCCGGCCATCGCCTCGATCTGGTTCTGCACCGCCCGCGCATGGTGCAGCAGCGCCTGCCCGGCGGCCGTCGGCACCACGCCGCGCCGCCGCCGCTCTAAAAGCGGCGCGCCGAGGCTTTCCTCCATGCCCTTGATGCGGGCGCTGGCGGAGGCGAGCGCCAGCCCCGCAAGTTCGGCACCATGGGTGATACTGCCGCGCTCGGCGACCAGCAGGAACAGCCGGAGATCGGTAAGATCGAAGCGCATCTTTCTTCTCCTGCAGGGCTTCAGCCTTCGGCGCAGGCGAAGGCTGACGGCGTAACTTCCACATTGTGGGCGGCCGGCATGTCAGTCAAATCTTTTGCGATGGAGATGCGCGATGAGCGAAAAGGCGACAGGCCGGCATGGACCCGGCATACTTGAAAGCGCGGCGATCGTGCTTGCGATCGCGGTGGCCTCGCTTGCCATGGCGCGAGCGGAGCCCGGCCAGCGCGGTTGCGTGGCGATGGCTGCCCCTGTCCACCATGAAGCAACGCCTGCAAAACCCGCACCCGACGATGATGCGGCGGACATGCTGTTGCATGACTGATCGAAGCGGCACCCCGAAGGAACGACCGTGCTGAGCGTCGGCGTCATCGCCTGGATCGGCGCGGTCTTCCTTGCCGCGGGCTTCGTCAAGGGTGTCGTCGGCATGGGGCTGCCGACCGTGGCGATGGGGCTGCTGGCGGTAACGATGCCGCCGGCGCAGGCGGCTGCCCTGCTCTTGATCCCGTCGCTGGTCACCAATCTTTGGCAGTTGTTCACCGGCCCATCCTTCGGCGGGCTGTGCAAGCGGTTGTGGACGATGATGGCCGGCGTCGTGCTTGGCACCGTCGCCGGGGCCGGTCTGCTCACCGGCACACACTCTGGCGTTGCCTCGGCCGGGCTCGGTGCGGCGCTGGTGCTTTACGCCATTCTCGGCCTGCTCAAGCTTGGCTTCACCACGCCGGCGCGCCACGAGGCGTTGGTGTCACCGCTGGTCGGTGTGGCGACCGGGCTGGTCACCGGCGCCACCGGGGTCTTCGTCATCCCGGCCGTGCCCTATCTGCAATCGCTGCGGCTGGGCCGGGAAGACCTCATCCAAGCGCTCGGCCTGTCCTTCACTGTGTCGACGGCGGCTCTTGCCCTTGGGTTGTTCAAGGCAGGCGCGTTCGCATCGCCGACAATGCAACTGGCGGGATCGGTCCTGGCGCTTGCGCCGGCGCTCGCCGGCATGTTCGCCGGCCAGGCGCTGCGCCAGGCGATGAGCGTCGAGACGTTTCGCACGGTGTTCTTCGCCGGGCTGCTGATGCTGGGCGGGTATCTGGTCTTGGAGGCCGCGCTCTGGTCTTCGGCATCCTAAGCGGCCGGTGGCGATTGGCGCGGAGCGTGATCATCAGCGTCATGCAGCGTCCCATGGAGGCTTTGTCGTCATGGTGCGGCGCAACCGGTGGTTCGGATGCTGCGGCGCGTCGAGACGTTCCAGAAAAGCGGCGTAGACATCCGGCTCGACAGCAAAGATGTCGCGGTTGAGCAACGTGTCTTCAGTGGCACGCTGCAACGCTTCGAGCATGAAGTCCTTGCGCATGAATGGGCTCCTTCCCTGCGTTAACAGCATAGCATAGCGACGATGTCACTACGATCTGTCGGTCCGGCCGCCCGATGAAAAGTCGCGCCCTCATTCGGCAATCGACCTGATGACGTTGGCCGGGTTTCCCCCGACAAGCGTGTTCGGGGGAACGTTCCTAGTGACCACGGAACCCGCCGCGACAACCGAGTTTTCGCCCACCGTCACGCCGCCGATGACCGTCGCGCCGGCCGCGATCCAGACATTGCGTTCGATCACGACCGGCTTTGCGGTCGTGAAGGCGCGACGCCGCGACGGTTCGAGGGGATGGCCCGAGGTGATGAGGCTGACATTCGGCCCGATCATGACATCGTCGGCGATGTCGAGCCCGCCAAGATCATAAAAGGTGCAGTTCTGATTGATGAAGACATTGCGCCCGACGCGGATATCGGATCCGCCGGTCGTGTAGAAGGGCGGGATCAGCAGGAAGCTGTCGTCGACCTTCCTGCCAATGAGTTCGCTGAACAGGGTCCGGACTTCAGCCGCGTCGTTGAAGGTCAAGCGGTTGAGGCTTGCGGTGGTCGCCATCGCCCGTTTGACGTCGGCCAGCATGGCGGCCGACTGCGGCATTCCGCTGGGAATTATCCTGGTGCGACCCTCGTCCGCCATTCGTCAATTTTCTCCGGCGCGGTCGAACAATGTTGGCGCACGACAGCCGCGCCGGGATGGTCTCCGGCTGTTATTTGAGCATGATTCCGAAAGTCAGTTCCAGCCCGGAAAAACGCCCTAGCGGACGACCAGCACCGGGATTTCCGTGTAGGACAGCACTTCCGCCGTCTGGCTGCCGAGAAGCAGCTTGCCCAGTCCGCGGCGGCCGTGCGAAGCCATGACGATCAGGTCGCAGCCCAGGGCCTGCGACAGTTCCAGGATGGCTTCGGCGGGCCGCTTGTCCTCGACATGCACGACCTCCGCGGAGACGCCGACGGCGTTCGCCGACGCCTTGCACTTGTCGAGCACTTCCTTAGCGTGTCGTCCCGCCTCTTCCTTGTAGGCAGCCAGTTCGTTGCCGGCGGCATAGCCGGCCATGGCACCCCCCAAGGCGAAGATCGGGAATGGTTCCGAGACGGTGACGAAGGTGACAGCAGCGCCGAGGCCCTTGGCCAACGTCAGGCCGTGAGTAACGCCCTTGTCGGCCAGTTCCGATCCGTCCGTGGCGATGAGCAGATGTTTGTACATGACGATCTCGACTTGTTGTGCAAGGGCCTGTGCCCTTGTGGTGGCGGGAGCCTTGTGGAGGCTGGCCTTGATATAGTTGCGGCCTCGGGCCGATCACAGGGCCGGCCCGCCGCCGATCAAGGCCAGGCGACCACGCAGTTTTGTACCAAGCGGATTCCCCTTTGCCGCATCGTCGCTTAAGGTGCCGGCGACACTGAAAGGCATTCCATGAGCAACGCGTATCCCCAAATCCATCTGGTCCGGCATGGTGAGACGGCATGGAGCCTTTCGGGGCAGCATACCGGCCGCACCGACATGCCGTTGACCCCGGTTGGCGAGGCCGCCGCGCGGGGTGTCGCCGATAGGCTCAAGGGGCTGTCTTTTTCGGCCGTATGGTCGAGCCCGTCGCAGCGCGCCTACAACACCAGTGTACTGGCCGGCTTCGACGCGCAGAGCGTCAAGAAGGACGATCTGCAGGAATGGGACTACGGCGCCTATGAGGGGCTGACGACAAAACAGATCCTGGCCGAGCGCCCCGGCTGGAATGTGTTTCGCGATGGTTGTCCAAAGGGCGAGATGGCGGCCGATGTCGGCGCGCGGGCCGACAGGATTATCGCCGGGCTGCGCGAGGCCAATGCCGGCATATTGGTGTTTTCCAGCGCGCATTTCTTGCGCGTGCTGGCGGCGCGCTGGATTGGCCTGCCGCCCGAAGGCGGCGCGCTGCTTGTGCTCGAAACAGCCAGCATCAGCGTGCTCGGCTACGAGCATGATTTGAGCGAGCCGGTCATCCGGAAATGGAACCAGAAGTAGGGCGGCTTTGGCCAGCGGCGCCGCTTCCGCCCTACCTGTCGAATTTCTTGATCGCTTCGGCGGTCACCGGCGTGAAGAAATTCACCAGATTGCCATCGGGGTCGCGAAACAGCAGCGAGCGATTGCCCCAGGGCATTGTGGTTGGCTTCTGCACAGTAACATTCCTGACGAGGTCCGAGAGCCTGGCGAATTCAGCATCGACGTCGCCGACGCGGAACTCGAGGATGACGGTGTGGTTGTCGGCGGGGCGGGCGATGTCGCCGCCGAACAGCATCAAGGTGCGCGTGCTGCCAATCGCCAGCGTGCAGGCCGGTGTCGCCAGTTCCGCGAAGTCTTCCGTGTAGACCGTCACGGGCATGCCCGTGATCTCGCCGTAGAAGCGCACGAGGCGCTGAACGTCCGAAGTGATGATGCGGACAGAGACGAAATTCATTGCTTTGGCTCCTGATCGTTGAAGCCGTGGCCGGCTCCCATCCGACCTATAGGCTAGGCCTCCGGACAGCTTTCCGTCAGGAAGGATTGCTGTGAGCCTGCACCAGCGCACGCGCTGCTTACCCCGTCAGCAGCGCCAGTTCCTCCGGTGTCAAATGCCGTGCCGTGCCCTTGGCGAGGTCGCCGAGCGGCAGGCGGCCGATGGCGATGCGGATGAGGCGCAGGACCTCGACGCCGGGCGCGGCGAGCAGGCGGCGGATGTGGCGGTTGCGGCCTTCGTCGAGCACGATCTCCAGCCAGGCGGTGCGGCCACCGCTGCGCAGCAATTCGATCGAGCTGGCGCTCAGGATCTCGCCGTCGACGCTCACGCCCGCGCGCAACGTCTTCAACATCGCCGCGTCCGGCACCGTGCCGACCTGCACGTGATAGGTTTTCGGCAAATGCGAAGCCGGGTCCATCAGCCGGTTGGCAAATCGGGTGTCGTTGGTCATCAGCAGCAGGCCTTCGCTGGCCTTGTCGAGGCGGCCGACCGGCGAGACGAAGGGCAGGTCGAGCCCTTCGAGGCAGGCATAGACGGTGTCGCGCTGCTGCGGGTCGTCGCGGGTGGTGACCAGCCCGCGCGGCTTGTTGAGCATGAGATAGACCTTGCGCTCGGCAACCACCGGCCTGTCGTCGACGACGATGCGGTCGCGGTCGAGGTCGACCCGCAGGGCTGCATTGCGCACCACCTTGCCGCCGATGCGCACACGGCCTTCGGCGATCAGCACCTCGGCCTGCGTGCGCGAGCACAGGCCGAGCTTCGACAGTGCCCGGTTGAGACTGACGCCCAATAGCTTGCTGGTGTGTAGTTTGCCGGCGGGTGGCTTGCCGTTAGGCGGTTTTCCGGCGGGTGGTCGTGCTGCCATGCTGCGGATCGTCCGTTATGACAGACAGATGCCACGGGGGGTGACGGCTTCGCAAGCTGGATGCGGCGAGGGCCGGCAACCCGAGGCCAAGCTTGATCCAGGTCCGCCGCGCATTGGAAGCCGATCGGCGGTTTCAGAATTTGCGCGGGTCGATACCTTTGGTGCCCGGTCCGTAGGGGCTCGGATAGATCTCGCCGATGGTCATCAGTTCGATCTCGCCATCGAGGGTGGAGCCGATGATCTTCACGTCGGGATCATCGCAGCAGAATTCCCAGATCACTTGCCGGCATTCCGCGCACGGCACGCCCGAATAGGGGCCGTGGCAGACGATGGCCTCGATCTGCCGCTCGCCCGCCGCAGCCATCTGCATCACCGCGTTGCGCTCGGCATGCACCGATTGCTGCAAGGTGACGATCTCGACATTGCAGGCGGCGAACAGCCGGCCAGATGAGGTGCGCACGGCCGAGCCGACCTTGTGGTTGGAGTAGGGCGTGTAGGCCTTGTCGCGCGCTTGCGCGGCGGCTGTGACAAGTGCCTGGTCGGCACTCGAAAGCTTGTCGAAGCTGGTCTTCTTCATCGGTCTCTCCACATCCATGCCCCATCCCGCACTGATTCAGGATGGAGCGCTATCTCTTTGCTTTCTTGCGACCTTTCCTGGCTCAAGCGTCCTGCCGCTCCGGCCGTGTAACGAGCCCGGCGGCGAACGGGACGACCGAAAGGAAGAAGCCTACCAGCGAGGCTGGAATGCCGCCGGGTTCGCCCATCAGCACGAGGATGGCGGTCGAGCCGGCGCCCAGCACGATGGTCGCCAACATCGACCAGGAGGGAATGCGCCAGCCGAACGTGGCCGATAGCACGGGCAGCAGCAGGCCCGGCACATAGACCGAGAAGCCGAGCATCAGGATGGTGACGATGCCGGGCACGCTGAGCGCCACCACCAGCGCCACCAGGCCGAGCACGAGCAGCAGGATGCGGCTGGTCCACAGCCTTTCCCTGTCGCTGGCGTCGGGGCGCAGCCGCGAGATCACGTCGCGCTGCAGGGTGGTGGCGGTGATCAGCAATGTCGTGCTGGCCGTCGACATCGCCACCGCCAGGAAGGCGGCCACCAGCACGCCGATGATGCCATGCGGCAAAAGCTGCACCATCAGGTCCGGCATGGCGTTGACCGGGTTGGTGCCGGACGGCAGCAGCGCCTTGGCTGCGACGCCGAGGAAGGTGAGGATGACGCCGAACACGGCCATGATGACGAAGCCGTTGATCAGGCCCTTGCGCGCCGTCTCCGGCGAGTTGGCGGAAAAGACGCGCTGGAAGCCGATCGTGTCGATGAAGCCGGCGGGCAACAGCAGGAACCACACGAATAGCGTCGCAGGCGGCACGTTGGCGAACAGATTGTAGAAGCCGGGAATGTCCCTGGTCGCCTCATAAACATGCGAGACGCCCGGTCCGAAGATGACGAACAACGGCGCCACCACGCCGATGACGACCAGGAAGATGACCGCCTGCAGCACGTCGGTCGCCACCACAGCGAGGAAGCCACCCAGCATGGTATAGACGATGACGACGAGGAAGGCGACGATGGCGCCGGTGGTCGGGTCCATCCCCGAAAACAGCGTGAACACCATCGAGATGCCGAACACCTGCGCGGCCGCCCATGCGAGGTAATTCCAGCTGGTGACCAGCGAGGCGGCGACCCGCACCGAACCCGGATAGTCCTGCGCGACGATGTCGGGCGTCGTCACATGCATGCGCTGGCGCACGATCTTGGCCAGGAAGATGCCCATCAGCAACAGTCCGATCGGGAAGGTGAACCACCACCATGTGCCCGAAATGCCGTAGCGGACCACCATTTCAGGCGTGCCGAACAGGCCGGCAAGCCCGGTCCACGAGGCGAAGGCCGAAATGGTCAGCCACAGCGGCCCCATGCGCCGGCCGGCGACGATGTAGTCTTCCTCGGTCTTGATCGAGCGGGCGAAGAACAGCCCGATTGCGGTGACCGCCACGAGATATACGGCGACAACCGCGATATCCAGATTTCCCATTTTCTACCCCTTCAGGTGCAAAGCCAAATGCCGCGCCACGCCTTGGTGCGGCGCCGTTCTGTCCGTTGCCCCTTTTCGGTGGGGCTTGACGACCCTCTGCAAGATTTGTCACATGCAAAAAACTTTTTTGCAAGTGCTGAATATGGACCATGATCGGAGACTGCGAATGACCCAGGCGAAGGCAAATCTGGCAAACCCGGAACTGGTCGAACGCGGCCGCGCCCGTATCGCCTGGATCCGTTCGCGCATGGCGATGCTCGCCACCCTGCGCTCGGAGTTCCGCGAAACCCAACCCTTCGCCGGCCGGCGCATCGGCGTGTCGCTGCATGTCGAGCCGAAGACTGCGGTGCTGCTCGAGGTGCTCGCCGAAGGCGGGGCCGAGATCGTCGGCACCGGCAATCATGGCTCGACGCAGGACGATGTCGTCGCCTTCCTGCAAAGCCAGGGCATCGGCGTGTTCGGCAGCCGCGCCGACACGCTGGCCGACCATCACGCCAATCTGGCGCGGGTACTGGATGCCAAGCCCGACATGCTGCTCGACAATGGCGCCGACCTTGCCGCCGGCATCATCGAACGCGGCTGGGCGGCCTCCATTCTCGGCGGCACCGAGGAGACGACGTCCGGCGGCGACCGGCTGCGCGGCGAACTGGCCGGCAAGGTGCCGTTTCCGTCGATCGTCATCAACGACAGCCCACTGAAGGCGATCGGCGAGAACAAGCACGCGGTCGGCCAGTCGGTTGTCGAAAGCTTCATGCGCATCACCAATCTGATGATCCCCGGCCGGCGCTTCTGCGTTATCGGCTATGGCTGGTGCGGGCGCGGCATCGCGCAGTACCTGCGGGCGCTGGGCGGCCGCGTGGCGGTCGTCGAGGTCGACGAGATCAAGGCGCTGGAAGCCGCCCTCGACGGCTACCGGGTGGCGCCGCTGGCGGATCTGGCACCATGGGCGCAGGTGTTCATCACCGC
>NZ_RZQY01001050.1:0-1288 GCF_003998575.1 Mesorhizobium sp. M7A.F.Ca.CA.001.10.2.1
AGCGAATCCTATTCGTCTCTCTCACGCGAAATCTCTTTATCTTGTGTCCACAAATTTAGACACTCTTGTCTAAATCGTCAATCACCTCTATATAGTTTTTTATGAAGCTGCACGTTTCTCCTGACATTTTCCCGCCACGCGGCCATGAGGCCAAGCGCCTCTCGATCGTCGACTCCGCCGCCACCGTGTTTTGCCGCGAAGGTTTCGCCGGCGCCAACATCGATCTGATCGCGGCCGAAGCCGGCGTTTCGCGCCAGACGATCTACAACCATCATGGCGACAAGGAGAAACTGTTCGTCGCCGTGGTCCGCGACCTCACCGAACGCTGCAATGCCGGCATCTTCGCCACCATTGCCACCTTCCCCGACCAGCCGGGGGATCTCGAAGCCGACCTGATCGGCTTTGCCGTGCGCCTGAACCAGAACTGCATCTGCAACCGCGACGGAAAATTCCTGCGCAAGCTGATCCAGACCGAAGGCGAGCGCTATCCCGAACTGTTTGCCGAATGGCGCGAACAGGGTCCGGGCAGGACATGGCCGGCAATCGCCGCCCGCTTCGCCCGCCTCGCCTATGGCGGCCATCTCACGATCGAGGATCCCGACGTGGCGGCACGCCAGTTCCTTGGCCTCGTCAATGCCGAACTGCAGACCACCTTCATGCTTGGCGGCTCGCCTCGCGAGGACGAGGTGCTGCAATCCGCGACCAATGGCGTGCGCACCTTCCTGCGCGCCTTCGGCAAGCGCCGGTCCGCGGCCTCGTCCGAAAAGCAAAGCGCGCTCACCAGCGCCTGAGCGATCAAATCGCTGGCAATAGTCTTCGCTTCCGCGCAAGGGTCATCTATATGCGGTTTACGCCGCCCTCAAGCTTGATTACAGCTATGCGGACGATTCAACGGAACCCGACCGCCACATGGCCGACGACCACATCCGCTACGACATTCTGGCCCAGGAGGCGTTGCGCGGCGTCATGCGCAAGGTCCTGGCCGAGGTCGCGCGCACCGGCCTCCCCGGCAACCACCACTTCTTCATCACCTTCCTGACCGGCGCGCCGGGCGTACGCGTGTCTTCGCGGCTGCGCGAGCGCTATCCCGAGCAGATGACCATCGTCATCCAGTTCCAGTATTGGGACCTGAAGGTGACCGATACCGGCTTCGAGGTTGGCCTGTCCTTCTCCGATGTTCCGGAAAAACTCGAAATCCCGTTCTCGGCCGTGCGCGGCTTCTATGATCCCTCGGTCAATTTCGAGCTCGAATTCGACGTCAAGACGGATGGCGCGGCAGCCGAGGAAC
>NZ_RZQY01001051.1:0-1287 GCF_003998575.1 Mesorhizobium sp. M7A.F.Ca.CA.001.10.2.1
CTGCTGCTCTACGTCTTTGCCGTGCGGCTCAGCTGGTTCCCGATCGGCGGCTATGGCACCTGGCGTCATCTCGTGCTGCCGTCGCTGACCATGGGCATACTCGGCGCCGGCTGGTACGCCCGCATGATGCGCTCGTCGATGATCGATGTTCTGCGTCAGGATTATGTCCGCACCGCCCGCGCCAAGGGCCTGGCGCGGCGAGCCATCCTTTTCCGCCATGCGCTGCCGAACGCCATCCTGCCGGTCATCGCCATGATCGGCATCGACATCGGCATCTTCATGGGTGGCATCGTCGTCGTCGAAAGCGTGTTCGGCTGGCCTGGCATTGGCCAGCTGGCGTGGCAGGCCATCCAGCGCGTGGACATCCCGATCATCATGGGCGTCACCCTGGTCTCGGCCTTCGCCATCGTGCTCGGCAATCTGCTGGCCGACGTCATCGCGCCCTTCATCGACCCCCGCATCAAGCTCAGATGAAAATGAAAACCAGACAGAGAAAGGGAACATAAAAATGAAAAAGTTTCTCGCTTCCACGGTAGCGGCATCGGCGCTGGCGCTGATGCTCGGCATGACAAGTGTTCGCGCCGAGGACACCGTCGATCCGAACGCCAAGCAGGGCGGCGCCATCACCATCACCTACAAGGACGATGTCGCCACGCTCGATCCGGCGATCGGGTATGACTGGCAGAACTGGTCGATGATCAAGAGCCTGTTCGACGGGCTGATGGATTACGAACCTGGCACCACCAATTTGAAGCCCGACCTTGCCGAGAGCTACGAGATCTCGCCCGACGGGAAGACCTTCACCTTCAAGCTGCGCCATGGCGTGAAATTCCACAATGGCCGCGAGATGACCGCCGACGACGTGAAATATTCGCTCGACCGCGTCACCAATCCCAAGACCCAGAGCCCCGGCGCCGGCTTTTTCGGCTCGATCAAGGGCTATGACGATGTCGCCGCCGGCAAGGCCGGGAGCCTCTCCGGCGTCACCGTCGTCGATCCCTACACGGTCAAGTTCGAGCTGACCCGGCCCGACGCCACTTTCCTGCATGTCATGGCCATCAACTTCTCGCATGTCGTGCCGAAGGAAGAGGTCGAGAAATACGGCGCCGATTTCGGCAAGCATCCGGTCGGCACCGGCGCCTTCAAGCTCGCCGAATGGACACTCGGCCAGCGCATCGTCTTCGAGCGCAATGCGGACTATTGGCACAAGGGCCTGCCGCATCTGGACAAGATCACCTTCGAGATCGGCCAGGAGCCGATCGTGGCGCTGCTGCGCCTGCAGAAGGG
>NZ_RZQY01001052.1:0-1276 GCF_003998575.1 Mesorhizobium sp. M7A.F.Ca.CA.001.10.2.1
GCCCCACCGCCCGCCAACTCGCGGGCTGGTCCGAACCGCCGATCCGCGACGAGGACCGGCTGTGGCGGATCGTCGACGTGCTTGTCGAGATCGGCGCGCAGCGCGGCGTGTCGGCAGCGCAGGTGGCGCTGGCCTGGCTGCTTGGCCGGCCGGCCGTCAGTTCGCTGGTGATCGGCGGCAGGACGGAAACGCAGTTCCGGGACAACATCGCGGCGGCAAGCCTGGTGCTTTCCGGCGAGGAGCGCGAGCGCCTCGATGCGGTCAGCCGGCCGCCCTTGCTCTATCCCTACTGGCACCAGCAGCTGACGGCAAAGGACCGTTTTGGTGCTGCAGATCTGGTGATTGACCGAAGCGGCATCTGATCGGCAAATCGATGGCGATAGGTATTGGCCGCCGCAATGATGGACCTGGCCCCTTCATTGCGACGCGCATCTTGCAAGCCTGGCCATCATCGACGCACTATCGCTTCAGCTGTTGTGTTTGACGGCTAATGCTCCTAGGCAGGACCAGAGCCGCGAGGCAGTGAAAAGGAGCCAATATGGCGCGACCACCAAACTACGATCAGGAACGCAAGGAACGCGACCGCCAGAAGGCGGCCAAGAAGGCCGAGAAGCTGGCAGCAAAGGTTGCAGCGAGGGAACGTTCGAAGCCCGAAGACGAGACTGAAGCCGAAACCGAAACGGCAAAGTGACGGCAAACGGCCCGCAGATGCGGGCCGTGCCTCAATCCAGATTGCCGCCCCAAATGTCGGCTTGTGTCAGGCGGGCGCCTTGTCGCTGACGAACACGTCCACTTCGCGTGCTGCCGCGATGAAGGCACGCCTGGCGTTCATCGCCGGCTTGTCGCCGGCGAGTGCGTCATGGCAGGCCTGCAGGGCCGCGCGATGCTTGGGGCTGCGCTTGCCGGGCCAGCTGTTGAGGAGGTAGTCGGAAGCCTCACGCGCCGTGCGCAAGAGCTGAGTGCTTCCCGCCGCGACTGACTTCACAGTCACAGGTGTTTCAAATCGGTTGTTTTCCATGGCCGCTCCTTACGCCATCGGCGTCTGCGAAGCGAGGCGAAAGTGCGCATACGTCCAGACGCCGCTTTGCGCCCCTTCATCCACCTTTAAGCAGCAACGACGGCAAAGCCTCTGGCGCGAAGACCGCGCCGATCGTTGGCCAGCGACGTCACCAGCCGGTCGCGGCTGCCGACGATGTGGCCTGACAGCAGGCGCGCGGCTTCATCGGCGTCGCCAAGGCGTGCCGACGCCAGTATGGCGCGATGTTCGGCCCAGGCG
>NZ_RZQY01001053.1:0-1274 GCF_003998575.1 Mesorhizobium sp. M7A.F.Ca.CA.001.10.2.1
GATCCAGTCGGCGACGATGGGCTCGAAAAATCCTTTTGCCCTGCTTGGCGCCTTCTGGAAGATCTGGCGCGGCGTGCGCCAGGCTTCTGCCGTCATTGGCAGAATCAAGCCGGATGCCGTCGACGGCTTTGGCGGTTATCCGACCTTGCCGCCGCTCTACGCGGCGACACGGCGCAAGGTGCCGACGCTGATCCATGAGCAGAACGCGGTGATGGGGCGCGCCAATCGGGCGCTGGCCGGCCGTGTCGACGCCATCGCCGGCGGCTTCCTGCCGCAGGACACCAGTGCTGCCGGGGTCAAGACGGTGACGACAGGCAATCCGGTCAGGCCGGCCGTGCTGGAAGCGGCCAGGACGAATTATGCGGCATCGACCGGGGAACAGCCGTTCCGCCTGCTGGTGTTCGGCGGCAGCCAGGGCGCCCAGTTCTTTTCCGATGCCGTGCCGGGCGCCATCGCGCTGCTTTCCGACGCCCAGCGCAAGCGGCTGGTGATCACCCAACAAGCGCGCGCGGATGACGTGGCGCGGGTCAAAGCGGCCTATGCCGCGCTTGGCGTCGCCGTCGAGGTCTCGCCCTTCTTCACCGACATGGCGGCACGCATGGCGGCCGCTCATCTGGTGATCTCGCGTTCCGGCGCCTCGACCGTCTCGGAGATCGCCGTCATCGGCCGGCCGGCGTTGCTGGTGCCTTACCCCTATGCGCTCGATCACGACCAGGCGGCGAACGCGGCGGCCCTTGCCGCTGCCGGCGGCGGCGAAGTGCATCCGCAATCCTCGCTCTCGTCCGAACGCATCGCAGCGCTCATCGGCGAGCTGATGGAAGACCCCGATCGGCTGACGGCGATGGCGGCGGGTGCGAAATCGGCCGGGAGGCCGGACGCGGCACGGTTGCTCGCTGATCTTACAGAGGCTATTGCGTCCAAAAAAACCGTTTCGGATTTCAGGAAGGGGACGCAAGCATGAAGATGCCGCAGACCATCGGCCTTGTGCATTTCATCGGCATTGGCGGCATCGGCATGAGCGGCATTGCCGAAGTGCTGCACAATCTCGGCTACAAGGTGCAAGGGTCCGACCAGGCCGAAAGCGCCAATGTGCAGCGGCTGCGCGACAAGGGCATCGAATGCTTCGTCGGCCATAGGGCCGAAAATCTCGGTGATGCCGAGGTGGTGGTCGTCTCGACGGCGATCAAGAAATCCAATCCAGAGCTAAAGGCCGCGCGCGAAAAGCTGCTGCCGATCGTGCGCCGGGCCGAAATGCTGGCCGAACTGATGCGCTT
>NZ_RZQY01001054.1:0-1272 GCF_003998575.1 Mesorhizobium sp. M7A.F.Ca.CA.001.10.2.1
GCTCGGCGCCACCATCTCGACGCCAGGCGCCGAGATGAAGACATAGGCGCCGCGATTGGCCTGCGGCATCAGCCCGTCCTTGGCATCAGTGGCGGTGACTGCGATGACACCATCGAAAGCCGCCGGATAGCCATAGGGCGCCTTCGGCCCGTTGTTGCCGGCTGCGGCGACCAGCACCATGCCGAGTGCGCGGGCATTGCGGCAGGCGACGCCGAGCAAATCGTTCTTCGGCCCGACGAAGCTCATATTGATGATGCGCACGTCCTGTTCCGCCGCCCAGTCGAGCGCCGACAGGATGACGTCCATGGTCGACTTGCCGCCCTCGAAGGCGCGGGCGTGATAGATCTTTGCGCCCGGCGCCATGCCTTCCAGCACGCCGACGCCGGCGATCAGCCCGTCGATCGACGTGCCGTGATCGCGCTTTTCGATCGGCACGTCGGGCATGGCGTCGAACTGCCCGGCAATGACGCCCGACAGCGCCGGGTTGGTGTCGTCGATGCCAGTGTCGATCACCGCGATGCGGACGTTTTCGCCGCTGGCCTGCTTGGCATCGAGCGCGATACGATCGAACGCATAGTTGACGATGCCGGCGGCCTGCTGCAGCGAATAGACATGGTTGGGCTCGCGCCGCTGGGTGCGGCCGTCGGCGGCCAGTTGCGCCAGCACGACGCCGACGGGCCGGCCGTCGGGAATGCCGAAGCGCACAAGCGTGGTGCCAAGCAGAAGCGACTGGCGCTGCGAGCGCACCTGCAGGCCGAAAGAAGCGGCGATCTGCTGGACGGCGCCGGCATCGCCGTCGACGGTCACCAGCACCTCGTCGGGCACGAAATCGCCGACCACCGCGCGCGGCGGCTGAACGGCAATGAGATCGGTCGGCGAGACGATCGGGCCACCGGGCGGGGGGCCGGCTTGGTTATCGGCAGGCGGCGTCGCGGGTGCCGGCCGTGGCGTCGGCACAGGGGTCGGAGGCGCCGCCGGGTTAGGAAACAGGTCGACGATCAGCGCCGGCAGGAAGACGGCGCCGGATTGGCCTGCGTCCGATCCGCCCTTTGTGTCGCTGCCATCCTTGGCGCAGTCGGCTCCCGCCGCATTGGTCCCATCGCCGCAGTCGATTTGCGTCCGATCAGGATTGGCGCTGCTGGTCTGCGCCGACGCGGGCACGGCGATCGCCATCGCCGTCGCAAGCACTGCCGCAAATCGAATGACCGCCTCAGCCGCCATCAACCGGTTTCCTTCCCTCGATCACAGTTTCCGCGAAGGGCTGGGCGGCAA
>NZ_RZQY01001055.1:0-1267 GCF_003998575.1 Mesorhizobium sp. M7A.F.Ca.CA.001.10.2.1
CTATTGTCTCGCGGAAGCCGGCGCCGACGAAATCCGCCTTACCGACATCGATACGGCGCGCGCCGGGAAACTGGCGGCGCTGGTTGGCCGCGCGTTCCCGAAATGCCGCATCCAGGTCGGAGAGGCCGAGCCTTCCGGCATGCATATGGCGATCAACGCCACGCCTGTCGGCATGCATGCCGGCGATCCGCTGCCGCTTGACGTCAGCCGGCTGACCCCGGATATGACGGTCGTGGACATCATCATGGAGCCTGCGGAAACCGCTCTGCTGCGGGCGGCCAAGGGGATCGGCTGCCGCGTTCAACCGGGACGCCCGATGATGGATTTCCAGGTCCGGGCGATGTCCGAATTCTTCGACATCGAAGGCAAGGACCGCGGCCATGGCTGAGACACCGACTGCCGTCGTCATCGGCGGCACCTCCGGCATCGGACGCGCTATCGCGCAGCGCTTCGCAGAAGACGGTTATCATGTGGTCGTCTCCGGCCGGGATGCGACGAGGGGCAATGAGGCGGCCGGCTCCTGCCAGGCGGCGGGCGCGCCGCGTGCGCTGTTTGTCCAGACAGATGTCGCAGATAGCGGCTCAGTCGAGGCTCTGGCACGGATTGTCAGCGACGGGTTCGGCACGCCTCACGTCGTCGTCAACTGCGCCGGCATCTTGCAGAGCGGCAAGTACGTCCTTGATCAGGATCTGGACGAGGACGAGAAGATGTGGCGGGGGAATTATCGCGGCACGCTGTTGGGGTGCCAGGTGTTTGGCCGGCTGATGTCGGCCGCCCGGCGAGGCGCGATCCTGAATGTCGGCTCGCTCGCCTCTTTCGCGCCGCTGTCGCTGCCCGCCTACACGCCGGGAAAGCATGCGGTCCTGGCCCTGACCCAGATCCTCGCCGCCGAACTCGGCCCGCATGGCGTTCGCGTCAATGCGGTCGCGCCCGGCTATACACTTTCCGATGGTCTGAAGACCAAGATCGCCAGGGGTGAACGCAACCCCGAAGCCATACAGGCCACCACGGCGCTGCGACGCTTCGTCGAGCCGCGCGACGTCGCCGAGGCGGCATTGTTCCTCTGCTCGGAGCGCGCCGCTTCGATTACCGGCGTCACCTTGCCGGTCGACGCCGGCTGGCTGGTTCAGGCGCCTTACGCACAATATCTGCAGGGAAATCCCATCCGGCAAACGCCGGCTATCTGACAAGGATAATCCAGTGATCAATATCTCGCCAGTGAGCGACATCCAGCGCTTCGACTTCGATACCCGCATACACCATGGCG
>NZ_RZQY01001056.1:0-1261 GCF_003998575.1 Mesorhizobium sp. M7A.F.Ca.CA.001.10.2.1
GCGCGGCTTCGAGGCCGTGCGCGCGGAAGCCGAAGCATTTTCGGCCAAACCGCTGCCCGATGCCTTGAAGGCAATCGGCACCAAGCTGGTGATGACGGTCGGCGGCGCCTCCGGCCCGCTATTCGGCACCCTTTTCCTGGCACTCGGCAAGGAGATTTCAGCGGCGCCTGATCGCGCCAATCTGACGGCGGCGTTCGGCAAGGCGATCGAAGCGGTGGCAGCACGGGGCAAGTCGCAGGTTGGACAAAAAACCATGCTCGACGTGCTGCAGCCGGTGCATGACGCGTTGCTGCAGGGAAAGACGGCGCCGGAAATCGCAGGTATCGCCGGTGCGGCCGCCGAGGCGACCGTGCCGATGAAGGCCCGGCGCGGCCGTGCGTCGTTCCTTGGCGACCGGTCGATCGGCCACATGGATGCCGGTGCACGCTCGACCGCGCTTCTGGTGCGCACGATCGTCGAAACGCTGGAAGGTCAGCCATGAGCAATGTCGGCATCGTCATCGTTTCGCATTCGCCGCTGGTTGCCGAGGGCACGGCCGACATGGTGCGGCAGATGGTGGGCGACGAAGTGCCGCTTGCATGGTGCGGCGGAAACGGCCATGGCGGGCTCGGCACCAATGTCGAGGCGATCATGGGCGCCATCGACAAGGCCTGGTCGGAAGCCGGTGTCGCCATTCTGGTCGATCTCGGCGGTGCCGAGACCAACTCGGAAATGGCGGTGGAGATGATCGGCGAGCCACGCTCGCACAAGATCATCGTCTGCAACGCGCCGATCGTCGAAGGCGCGGTGATGGCGGCGACCGAGGCCTCCGGCGGCGCCTCGCTCCGGGAAGTGGTGGCGACGGCACATGAATTGTCGCCGTCGTGAGTGAACGGGAAGTTTGAAGACATGTCCGCATCCGCCGAAGCGACCGTTGTGATCACCCACGAGGTGGGCCTGCACGCGCGTCCTTCGGTGAAGTTCACCAAGCTGGCCAAGAGCTTTGCCGCCGAGGTGGAAATCGCGCTTGCCGCCAACGGCCCCTGGTTCGACGCCAAGAGCATCGTCAAGGTGATGGCGACCAAGGCGCCGAAGGGTACGCTGTTGCACATCAGGGCCAGCGGAGACGGCGCCAATGATGCCGTCGACGCGCTGGTCGAACTGGTGCGGCGCGATTTCGACGAAGGCGCGGACCATGCCCGAACCGCTTAGGCTGCAAGGTATTTCGGCTTCGGCCGGTTATGCCGAAGCCGAAATACCTTGCAGCCTAAGCGGTTCGGGC
>NZ_RZQY01001057.1:0-1259 GCF_003998575.1 Mesorhizobium sp. M7A.F.Ca.CA.001.10.2.1
ACATTGAACGGCACCATGCCGGCCAGCACCGTACGTCCGGCAACTCCAGCACGCAGCCTGTCGGCATTGTCGACACCGTTTTGCAGGCTGATCACCACGGCGTTGGGCCGGGCATGGGCTTTGATAAGATCCGCCATATCCTGGGTGGCGCCGCTCTTGACCGTGACCAGGATCACGTCCGCCAGCGGCAAAGCGGCGGCCGGATCGACGGTGACGACAAGCGCCTCGGGCTTGATCGAGCGATCGCGGCCCTGGAGGTCGCTGACCCGCAATCCACCCTGCCGTAGCGCTGCCTCGATGCGCGGCCGAGCCAGCAGAATGACCTCTCGGTTGGCCAACGCCAGGCAGCCGCCGGCATAGCAGCCGATGCTGCCGGCACCGGCTATGACGATCCTTCTGTCCTTGTCTGCCATCCTGTCGCCGCGCCGGGTCGGAGCTATACGACATGAAAACCATAATATTGGCGGCATCGCCAGCCATGACGCTGGCCCCTATGTCTGGCCGTGACAGGCCCTGCGCTTTCGACTATCGCTTTTGCCATGACGCTGCCGACCGATCCCGCCGAAAACCTCGCCGCCCTTATCCGTTGCGCTTCGGTGACGCCCGCTGAGGGCGGCGCGCTGACCGCGCTGGAGACGATGCTCAAACCGCTCGGCTTCCTGGTCGATCGGCCGGTGTTTTCCGAAGACGGCACGCCCGATATCGAAAACCTATATGCAAGGCGCTCCGGCAATGGCCCGCATCTGATGTTCGCCGGACACACTGACGTGGTGCCTGTCGGCGACGAAGCCGCCTGGACGCATCCGCCTTTCGCCGCCGAGATCGCCAATGGCGAGATGTATGGCCGCGGCGCCGTCGACATGAAGGGCGGCATTGCCTGTTTCATCGCCGCCGTGGCGCGCCATGTCGAGGCCAATGGCGGTCCGAAAGGGTCGGTCTCGCTGCTGATCACCGGCGACGAGGAAGGCCCGGCCATCAACGGCACGGTGAAGCTGCTCGAATGGGCGGCTTCGCGGGGCGAGAAATGGGATGCCTCTGTCGTCGGCGAGCCGACCAATCCGGACGCTCTCGGCGACATGATCAAGATCGGCCGCCGCGGCTCGATGTCCGGCGCGGTCACCGTCAATGGCCGCCAGGGCCATGTCGCCTATCCCCTGCTTGCCGACAATCCGGTGCGCGGGCTGATGAGCCTGGTCGACGCCTTGCTGCATCCGGTTTTCGACAAGGGGACCAGGGATTTCCAGCCGACCAATCTGGAG
>NZ_RZQY01001058.1:0-1254 GCF_003998575.1 Mesorhizobium sp. M7A.F.Ca.CA.001.10.2.1
GGAAACGCCGCCACCGCCGCTTGATCCCGAAGACCAGCCACCACCGGAGCTCCCCGACGACCAGCCGCCCGAAGACGAACCCGTTGTCCAGCCACTGCTGCCCGAGTACCCGCTCGGCCCACGGCCGTAACGAAACGTCATGCCCAGCCATCTGTACACGCCCGGCGACAGCTTCGTGCCCAACATCGGCGGCAGGAACGCCATCGCCAACCCGCCGAAAAACATCGTCGCCCACAGGATCAGGAACACGGCAACGATCGGATCGATGGACGTGCCGTCATCGGCGGGATTGCGCTTGCCTCGCGCTTCCAGCTCCTCCGGATTGCCTTCCAGCACCATGACCATGTCATCGACGGCTTTGCTGATGCCGCCGGAGAAGTCGCCGGCGCGGAAGGCCGGCACCATGTCGTTTTCGATGATGAGCTTGGTATGCAGGTCGGTCAGCGTACCTTCCAGCCCATAACCGACCTCGATGCGCATCTTGCGGTCGTTCGGGGCAACCAGCAGGAGCACGCCATTGTTCTCGCCCGCCTGGCCAAGTTTCCAGAAGCGGAACAGGCGGTTGGCGTAGGGCTCGATCTCCTCGCCATCGAGGCTGGGGATCGTCGCCACGACGATCTGGTCGGAACCTTTTGTCTCGAAGTCGGCGAGCTTCCGCGTCAGCGCCGCCTTGGTCGCGGCATCGATGATGCCGGCATTGTCGACGACGCGGCCGGTCAGCGCCGGAAGATCGGCGGCGAGGGCGGTGAAGGGAAGGAAGAAGAGGCTTAGAAGAGCGAAAAGGAACCCTAGGCTTGCGTTCCGGGGCGCCCCCCTCTGCCCTGCCGGGCATCTCCCCCTCAAGTGGGGAGATTGGCCGTCATCTCCGCTTTCGCCAATTTGCAACGTCGCAAGATCGGCGTCAGCGCCGAAGCTGCCAATCTCCCCCCTTGAGGGGGGTGAGGACTGATCCGCGTAGCGGACGGGAAGCCAATTGCTTGGCTTTCCGAACGACGAACGCCCGAAGCGCCAGCGAAGGGCCGGTTCCGGTAGGACAGAGGGGGGTGTTTGCACGCCAGCAGCCCGTCATTTCGCGGGATTTATTCCGATGACAGTCGACGTTCACCCGCCCTGCTTCGTGCCGAAATCGACCTTCGGCGGCTGCATCTTGTCTTCGGCGACAGTGAAATTGGCAAAGGGCTCATTGCCGCGGAACCAGAAGGTCGCCCACAGCACCGAGGGGAAGGTCCTCAGCGTCAGATTGTAGTCCCTGAC
>NZ_RZQY01001059.1:0-1252 GCF_003998575.1 Mesorhizobium sp. M7A.F.Ca.CA.001.10.2.1
ATACCAGACGTGCGGCGTCGTCTCCAAGGAGATCGACGGTGTGGTGAAGGAACACAAATTCATCCGTGCCGACCGTTTCGCCGGGCTCGACGACGCCGTCGACATCTCGATCAAGAAGGGCATCCAACTGGTCGACGAGCAGGGCGACCGGATTTTTGGGTAGATCACCGCCACAGGTCCATGCGGGCCTTTGCGCCACGATGGACCTCTCGGTCCGGGTTGACCTACGACCGCCGGCGGATCAACTCGTCCTGGCGGGATCGATCGTCATCAGGCGGGCCCTGGCCTCGATCAGATGCCTTCTCGCGGCCCTTATCCGGCCGCACAATGCCAGATTAAGAGCGACGCCGCCTTCCTCGTCCAGCAAGTCATTCGCGCGCTTCAGAGAGTGCTCAGCTCTCCTTATGCGCAGTCTGGCGTTGGCCGCTTCGATGCTGTGAATTTCAATCATTGTGCCGCGTCCTTTGCGGTTCCGGTCCCTTCACGGATTAAACCGCCGCTGATCATATTGGTTCCGGTGCTGTGACCATTCTGCGGCCGCCGCTATTTCGTTGTGGTGTTGAATTCACGGTTCGCCGCATAATCGATAACGAAGGTGCCCTCGGGAGCGCGAACGCCCTGCTTCACATTCGATATAGTCACCGTTGTGGTAAGTCCCTTCTCGTCGGTGAGGCTCCATCTGCGCAGATCGAGCGATTTTCTGTCGAACACCATGGAGATGTTCGAATTGCCGAAAGCCGATCTGTCGGCCAGCTTGACGGTAACTTGGGCGCCGTCGTCTCTGATGCTCTTGAGGCGACTGCCGGAGAAGTCGACCTTGTTGTCGAGCAGCAGCTTCAGCGGCGTCTTCGAGAGAGCATAGAGCCGCGATGTCTTCAGTTTCCTGTTGTAAACCACCAGGGATTTACCATCCGCAATCACGCTGATCCCAGATTGGCCAGCATAATTGAACCGGATCTTGCCCGGGCGTTGGAGAAAAAACCTGCCATGTTTTCTTTCCGCCTTCGGGCCCGACTGCACGAAATCCCCTGACATAGATTTCACCGATGAGAAGTGATCGGCAATCGTCTTCGCATCAACCGGCGCGGCCGAAATCGCAATCGTGGACGCGATATTCAACGCGGCAGCGCCAACAGCGGCAAACAAGAAACCCGGCAACTTTTTGATCCGATAGGCCATTCGATTAACCCCCAAGCAGACGCGTGATCGAAGGAGATCACGCGTCTTGAGATCAGTAACCGTCCGGGCACCG